>NZ_SORI01000003.1:0-239365 GCF_004366815.1 Aminivibrio pyruvatiphilus
TTCGACCACGCCTTCGAACAGGCGCTCATGCACGCTCCGCACTGCACGCACCGGTCCAGGTACGTCTTCAGTAATTTCAAGGTCAACACTCCTTTTCTGAGAAAGCTGATTGCTTCTTGCACCCGTACTTCGTACAGGTATGGAAAAATGAGCCGATGGACAGGTGTTGAAAAAACACAATACACCCATCATCTTTTCATTTTACTCGGAAACGGACGGGAAGGACACTTTTTTGACGGTTTCGGGTGATTTTGCTCCCTTTTGTCAACGGAGGGAAAAAGTGCACTCAGCCTTTTTTGCTTTTCAATGCCAGCAGCCCCACTCCCGAAAAGAGCAGCGCGACCCCTGCGGCTCCCGTCAGGTTCATTCTCTCCCCCAGAAGGAGCACCCCCAAGAGGGCGGCAGTGAGGGGTTCTGCCATGGAAAGGGTGACGCTCGTAGAGGCCGGCACGGTGGACAGTCCCTTCAGGAAGAGGAAATAGGCCAGGGCTGTAGCTATAAGTCCGAGATGGAAGGCGACGAGAAGTCCCCGGGGCTGGAGAAGCCACGCGGGCGGCGAAGCGAGAAGAACGGGAAGCAGCACCAGGCCCGCGGCGGAAAAAACGAGGCCGTTCACGGCATCCGCCCCGTGGTCCCGCAGCAGCCGCTTGCTTCCGAGGACAAACACGGAATAGGAAAAACCGGCCCCCAGGGAAAACAGGACCCCCACAGGATCCACCGTCCCCCCTCCCTCCCCCGAAAGGGTGAGGAGGGAACACCCGACGATGGCGAGACAGCTGGAGGCATACCATTTTCTTTCGGGCTTCTCCCCGAAAACGAGGTATCCCAGGGCTCCCGTAATTACGGGAGAGCTCGCGAGGGTGACCAGGGTCCCCACGGCGACCCCGGTCTTCGAGACGCCGGTGAAAAAGAAGGGCTGGTAGGACGCCGTGGCCAGTATGGAAATCACCGTCGGAGCGAGGGGCCAGCGCCCCCCCGATGAGAAGGACCCCCGGAGAAGGGCGACGATGAGAAGGGCGGCTCCCCCGATGGCTACCCGGAGGGCGCCCACGGCCAGTGGCGTGGCTCCCGCAGGGGCCAGGGCCTGGGATGTTCCGGTGGTTCCCCACAACATGGCGCCGAGCAGTACAAAGAGGGCTCCTCCGGAAATGCTCCCTGTTTTCTCCATGACACTCTCCCTTTTCTGCTCCGCCTTCCCGGCTGCTGGAGAACTCCTTCCCGGGAATCGGGCGCTTTTTCTGCAAGTATAGCGGATCGGCGGGAAAAAGTGTTTCGTCAGAAAACGGCTCTTTTCGGAAAAGTCTTGCGGCCTCCGTCCGGAGGTCTATAATCAGACCGAAACCGGCAGTTACCCCACACTTCAAGGAGGATTCCCATGTTCCGAACAATCCGGTCCTTCACCCTGCCCCTGCTGTTTCTTTTTCTCCTGGCCGCCGCCGGAGAGGCGTGCACCACCATCCTGGTGACGAAAGGCGCCTCCGCCGACGGCTCCGTTCTGGTCTCCCACTCGGACGACAACGATCTCATGGACCAGCGGATCATCTACGTTCCCGCCCAAAATCACGCCCCCGGCGCCGTGAGAGAGATTTTCTGCACCGCCGCCGCCATGGGAGAATTCCCCGAGTACAACACCTTCTCCTACCCCCGGATGGTCACATCCAAACGGGGCCCCGGGTACGACATCCCGGGACCGGCCACCATTCCCCTGGGGACGATACCCCAGGTTCCGGAGACTTTCGCCTATTTCGACGGAAGCTACGGCATCATGAACGAGCGCCAGCTCATGTTCGGCGAGTGCACCAACGGCGCGAAAGTCTCACCGGGGCCCGAACCGGGCAAGCGGATCATGTACTCGGCGGAGCTCTCCCGGATCGCCCTGGAGCGGTGCACCACCGCCAGAGAGGCCATCCGGCTCATCGGCGCCCTCATCGAGGAATACGGCCTCTACGCCACCGGCGAAACCCTCCCCGTGGCGGACACGGAAGAGGGATGGATCCTGGAGATGGCCCCCTCCCCCGAAGGAACGGGGGGACTGTGGGTGGCGAAAAAAGTCCCCGACGGTGAGATTTTCGTGGGGGCAAACCAGTTCAGGATCCGGGAAGTTGATCCTGACGACCCGGACATGATGTTCTCGGAAAACCTGCACGCCGTGGCCCAAAAACACGGCTGGTGGAAACCGGAGGACGGAAAGCTCGACTGGCTGAAAACGGTGAGCCTCGGGGAATACAACCATCCCTACTACTCCCTTCGCAGGGTCTGGAGAGTCCTTTCCCTGGCCGCGCCGTCGAAGAACTTCTCCCCCTGGGTGAAGGACGGCTACACGAAGGACTACCCCTTTTCGGTGAAGCCTGACAGAAAACTCACTGTAAGGGACGTGATGGGGCTCCACAGGGACCACTACGAGGGAACGGAGTTCGATCTCACGAAGGGAACGGCCGCCGGACCCTTCGGGTATCCCGACCGGTTCTACGGCCCCTACGACGGGGCCGGGGATGTGGGGGATCCCAAGCGGAAGCTGGAGGGGGCATGGGAGCGACCCCTGTCGGTGACCTACTGCGGGTATGTCTTCGTGAACCAGGCCAGGGGCTGGCTTCCGGACGCCATCGGCGGACGCATGTGGCTCGGGCTTGACAAGCCCTCGGACACCGTCTTCCTGCCCTTCCACGCGGGTGTGACAAGGCTGCCCCGGTCGGTGGAAGTCTGCGACACCACGAAATTCTCCCGGGAAAGCGCGTGGTGGACCTTCAACTTCCTGGCGAACTACGCTGGCCTGAAATACAGCTATATGCACGGGGAGATCGCCGTTCTCCAGGAGCAGCTCGAGACGGGCTTCCTGAACGCCCTCGAGACGGTGGAGCGGAAAGCCCTCGACCTGTACAGGACGAACCCCTCCGGGGCCAGGGCATATCTCACGGACTTCGCCGAACGGAACACGGCGGAAACGCTGGAGCAGTGGCATGACCTCACGGACCGGCTGATCGTGAAATACAACGACGGACTCCTCACCGAGGGGGAAAGATCGGCCAGCCCCTGGGCTACCCCCAGGAATGGCTGAAAACCACGTCATGGCCCTCGGGCCCCACGTCCTACGAAAAACCTGCCGGGAAATAGCGAAAAGGGCCGGGCTGTGTGTCAGCCCGGCCCTCTGATTTTCAGCCTCTCTTTCGGCTCAGGGTTCCTTTCCCCGCCAGAACGGCCTCCCGGCACCGGGCAGCCCTGGCAAGCAGGGCCTCGAGCTCTTCCGGAGACGCTGCAAGAAGAGCGTCGAGAATCGCCCGGTATTTCCCGGCAAGCCGCCGGATCTGTTCACCGTTTGTGCTTGCCATATCGGCCCCGAGCTCAGGCAGGCCTCCCGCCACGCGGGTCGTGTCCCGGAACCCTCCCGCAGCGAGAAGGGGAACCAGGGGATGCAGTTCCGTCTCCTCCCCTGCGAGAAGGGCGAGGGACGCGGCCACCAGCACCGGGAAATGGCTGATGCAGGCTGCGGCGGCGTCGTGTTCTT
Source organism: Aminivibrio pyruvatiphilus (assembly GCF_004366815.1). Taxonomy (NCBI): domain Bacteria; kingdom Thermotogati; phylum Synergistota; class Synergistia; order Synergistales; family Aminobacteriaceae; genus Aminivibrio; species Aminivibrio pyruvatiphilus. Next base: position 3,503 of record NZ_SORI01000003.1, read on the forward strand.
CGGCACCGGTCCTGAGCGGACGCCCCCCCAGAGCTTCCGCCAGTTCTTCCGCCAGGCCCAGGGCTTCTTCGCCGGTATTTTCGAAGGGAACCACGGCGCACACCGCACCCTGGAAAAGGGCCGGGTCTGCGTTCTCCAGGCCTCCCCGCTCTTTTCCCGCCATGGGGTGAAACCCGGCGTAGCATGGCCCCCACAGGGGCGCGAGCTTCCGCCCGACCTCGGTCTTGGTGCTCGCAAGGTCGAAGACGGCCCTGACGGCCGGCCCCGCGGCGGGACGGATCCTTCGGGCCGTCTCCTCCATGGAGCGGATTGGAACGGCGAGGATCAGCACGTCCCCCAGGGAGGCGCATTCCTCCGCCGTGGCGCAGGCCCTTCCGATCACGCCCGTTTCCCTGGCCCGGCGGACCGTTTCGGGGTTCCGGCTCCACCCGGCGACACTCTTCACAGCTCGGTCCCGGGAGAGCTTCCAGGCCAGGGAACCGCCCAGAAGGCCGAGACCGAAAACGGAAACCGTACAGTTCTTCAAGTTCATTCCGTCTTCTCCTTTTCGGCCCCGGCAGGTGCGGCAGGACATTCCCTGAGAAGCAGGACCACCAGGTCCCCGATAAGGAACGTGCCGAATACAGCCCAGGACATCCACCCCGGAGGAACGAAGAGCCACGTGGACGTTCCCCCTCCAAGGGTCATCATGGTGATGGCCCACACCTTCATCCTCCTGGAGACGCACCGGTTTTTCTCCCAGTTCCGGATGGTGCGGCCGAAACGTCGATGCTGGCGCATCCACCGGTGCATCTTTGGCGACGAGCGGGCGAAACATGCCGCCGCCACCAGCACGAAGGGCACCGTTGGCATGATGGGAAGCAGCGCCCCGATAAAGCCGAGGGCCAGGAAGAGCATTCCGAGAAGGGTCCAGAGATTCATCGCGACTCACCGCAGCAGGAAAAGATTTTTGGAGCCGGAACACCATATCATAAAATAACGGCGCTGTGGCCGGGGTTTTCTGCAAAAAAAGGAGCGATACCCTCAGGCCCGTATTCGGCGATGAGTTCCGTGGTCATACGTCGCCAGGAGGTGCTCCGGATTGTAAATGGCCGCGAACAGGAAATTGACGAACAGACGTCCGCCATACCCATCTCCCTTCGTTCAGTCGTCTATATCTTCATAGGCTTCCGGGACGAACCGGGGGGTGCAGACGCAGAAAAAGACAAGGTCATCCGGCCCCGTGTTGCTTATGCGCTGACGCGCCAGCGGCGGAATGACCGCCACGTCTCCCGGAAGAACCTCCCGGGGCTGAAGATCCCCGATCTCGACCCGCCCCCGGCCGGCAAGAATATAGTAACGCTCCGTCACGCCGGCGAGCCTGTGCCACCGGGTCGTCACGCCCGGTTCCACCCTGGCACGGGCGATGGAAACATGGGGATCCCGGGGGTCGTTCCACGATTCCAGAATATGGCATCGTTCATCAGTATAATACTCCCGTCCCTCGCCGGGACGAAAAACGATCTCCTCCATGGCGCCTCCTTTCCGGGTCGGCACCTCTGCCTCCCATTGAAGACAGAGGACAGAAAAACAAAAAACCTCCCTTGGCACGGAAAAGCCCAACAGGGCATCCCTGCCGGAAGGGCACCGGTCAAAGAATTTCCTTTTCCATCATCACCAGGGTATCTTCCCGGGAGTACTCACGGAAACCGAACTTCCCGTAGCAGTTCATTGCCCGTTCATTGTAGGTTCTGACCTTCAGAACGAGGCGTCGTGCTCCCATCGTTTCTTTCGCGCATCGTTCCAGCAGGGAAAGCGATTCTCTTCCCGCTCCCCTGCTGCGCAATTCAGGGGTGATGTACAGAAACCGAACCATCACTGAATCCCTGTCCCCTCTGACGGGAGCGAGTGCTCCATGGCCAACGGGACATTCCTCTTCGCCGTACACGAGAAAGGAGCGCGCCCCCGTCGCAGGGTCAAGCTCACACCGCCACTGTTCATGGCTGAAGGGAAATTCTGCCAGGGGCCATACAAGGTACAGGTCCTCCGGATCCGCAATCATCCGCTCCAGAACAGCCGTATCGAGGGGTGTATTTTCTGCTATCCGCAGACCGTGTCGATTTTCGGCCATGCCTGCCCCATCTCCTTTTTTTATTGTTCCTTCCCCACTATGATACTTCACAATCGGTCAAGGGAGATTTCCGTTTTTCCGCAACCTGAAAGTGCTATCATTGTCCGGAATATGAAGGGGACAGCGTTCTGCGCAGCCCCCGTTGAAAGGAGGAACCCGGCCGTGAACGACATGCCTTTTTTCGGAGGCATCGAAGCCGGAGGAACGAAGATCGTCTGCGCCTCGGGAACGGGGCCGGAAGATATCCACAGGGCTGAATTCCCCTCGGGAGACGTCCCGGAGACTGTCCTGCCCTCCGTCATAGGGTGGCTGCGGGGTGAGGAACATCGCCGGGGGCCGTTCCGGGCCCTTGGCATAGGCTCCTTCGGGCCCGTGGACCTCAGCCCCCTTTCTCCGTCTTATGGCCGCATCACCACTACGCCCAAGGAGGGCTGGAGGTATACGGACATCCTGGGCGCTTTCAGGCGGGCCTTCCCCGGCATCCCCATAGGTTTCGACACGGACGTAAACGCCGCCGCCCTGGGGGAACGCCGGTGGGGCGCCGCCCGGGGGCTTGATGATTTCGTCTACATCACCATGGGCACCGGCATCGGCGCAGGGGCCATGGCCGGAGGAAGCCCCCTCCACGGCCTGGTCCATCCGGAAGCTGGTCATATAAGGATTCCGAGGTTGCCCGGCGACGCCTTTCCCGGGATCTGCCCCTTCCACGGCGACTGCTGGGAAGGCCTGTGCTCCGGGCCTGCCATCCGGAAAAGAACGGGAATCCCCGCTGAAGACCTTCCCGGAGACCACGAGGCATGGATCCTGACAGCCCGGTACACCGCCCTCGCCGTCGCAAACCTGGTCTGCACCCTCTCCCCCCGCAGGGTGATCCTCGGCGGAAGCGTTCCCCGGGCCGGGCTCCTGGGAAGGGAAAGGTTCCTCGCCATGGTGAGGGGCGGAGTGAGGGAAGCCCTCGGCGGCTATATCTCCGCCCCGGAGCTGTCTGGGGACCTGTCGGGCTATATCCTGCCTCCCCTGCTGGAGGAAAACGCCGGAATCTGCGGCGCCCTGGTCCTCGCCCGGGAGGCGTGGGACAAGGACCGGCGGCATGAAACAGCCTCCAGGGAGGACATCAGTTCCCGCTGAGCAGCCTGAGGACGGCCACCGCCGCCATACCCAGCATCATGGCAAGGAAAACACTGCCCGTTTTCCGCACCGCCAGAAAAATCACTCCCGCTGCGGCCAGGCCGGGAAAGCCCGCTTCAGCGAGGCCGGGGAAAACCAGAGCGGCGAAGATGGTTCCGGGAAGGGCATCCATGGCCCTTCTGGCTCCGCCGGTCTTCGGGAGGCGGCTGCCGAAGGTCATGCCGAGAAACCGGATGGCGTAGACGAACAGAGCCGCAAGGAGGATGACCGTCCAGGCATCCCCGCCGGAGAACGTCATTGTTCCTGCCCTCCCCTCACTGCGGCGGCCGCTGCGCCCGCCGCTCCTCCCAGGAGGACGTACCAGGCGCCGGGAAGCAGCCTGAAGGCAGTATATGCAACGGCTGCTGAAACAGCCCAGGGGAAGACATCTTTCCGGCCCCGCCACATGGTGACGGCAAGGGCCGCGAAAAGAGCGGTGAAGGCGAAATCAAGGCCGAACCGTTCCGGCGCTGTGATGGAGAATCCGAGGCCGTGGCCTGCCAGAACGCTGAAAAACCAGAACAGCCCCACGCAAACCCCTCCGCCCACAAGAAAATCTCCCGAGACCGGCCTTCTGCGGCTCTCGGCCATGGTCACCGCCCAGTTCTCGTCGGTGACGAAATGAACCCTCCACGCACTCCCGATCTTCCCGAAGGGGCCGAGCAGGGGTGCCACCGCCGCAGTAAGGAGGAAATACCGCACGTTCACCACCGCCGCCGCCAATGCCACCTGCCAGGCAGGAAAACCGCCGCCCCACATCCCCACCAGGATGAACTGGGCAGAGCCGGAAAAAACGGCCACGTTCATCACCGCAAGCATCGGCGCCGATACTCCCTTTTCCGCAGCCAGCACGCCGAATACAAGCCCGTACACCAGCACGCCGATCCCTGCGGGTACCGACGCCCGGAAGCCTCTCGCGAATTCCGGAGTCATTCTGCCGTTCCTCCCCCTCCCGGCCGGATTCCGGGGAACAGGTCACACCATGGAATTAGGCTCATCTTCTCCATCCTCCTCCACTATCCATTGACTCATACAAAAAAGAGTATACTCCCCTTTTCCCCTGTCCGGCCCCATGGACCGGGTATGAAAAGCCCATGGAAGCTCCAGGCTCCGGCCCTATGTCCGGAAGGTGTGAAAAATACCGCGCCCGGCTCATTGCCAAGAAAAACAGTCTCTGCTACTGTTGCAGCCGTGAAGAGCGCTCCCGGAGGATCCAGGGCACCGCGGCACGGACAGGCCGGGGCAGCTTCACCAACGAGAAAAGGAGATGATGTTCCATGAAATCCGGCCGGTCCCTTTCATTTTTCTCCTTCACCTTTGCGGGGATACTGCTCTTCCTTTCCGGGACCGCCGGCGGAGCCGTGCCCGATCCGCTGGCCCCCGCCGACCTGTCGTCTCCCCGGGCGACCCTCACATCCTTCATCACCCACATGAACGCAGGGCACGAATTTCTGCAACAGGCCAGGATGATTTCCCGGGGCACTCCCGGATTCTTCGCTCACCCGCAGGAAGCCGCGGAAAAGGGAGACCTTGCCAGGTACAATTTCGAACGGGCCGTGCAGGCCCTCGACCTCTCGGAAGTCCCCCATGTCCTCAGGGACGACGTTGCCAGGGAACGAGCCCTCCTCCTCAAGGAGATCCTTGACCGTATCGGCCTTCCGTCTCCGGAAACCATCCCCGGGGGAGAAGGCTGGGACAACGAGAGCGACCGGAAGATCACCAGGTGGACCATTCCCCGCACCGAGCTGCAGCTCCACAGGATCGATTCCGGGGAGGCTGAAGGGAAATGGCTTCTCTCACCCGCTTCCCTTGACCGTCTCGAGGAAGACTACCTCAGGATACGGCACCTGCCCTATCTTCCGGGCTCCACGGAAGGGGCATACCTGGACTATATCCTCACGCCGGGCCGTTTCTTTCCTCCGAAGTGGGCGGACTACCTTCCCGGATGGTCCACGGCGGATCTGTACGACCAGACGGTCTGGCAGTGGATCGGGCTTCTGCTCACCTTCCTGGCCTTTCTTGCGCTGAACATCGGCATCTGGCGCCTGTTCCGAAGAATATCCGGAAATATGAGTCTTTTCGCGGGAAACATCCTCAGAATCCTTCCACCCGTCACCCTTTCCGTCACTTCAACCCAGGCGATTCTGCTCGTGGACGACACTATCAACATCTCCGGGAAGCTGTGCATCCTGCTCATCCAGGCCTTCTCGGCGGTGCGGTGGTTCGGATGGGCATGGTGTGCCGTCCGCGTGGGGGAAGTGATCGCCGAGCTGATCATTCTCTCGCCAAGGGTGGAGCCGGAGAGCATCGACGCAAGCCTGGTCCGCACCGTGAGCAGGCTTGTCTGCATCACTGCGGCCTCGTGGATCCTCCTCTACGGACTCTCCCAGCTGGGCCTGTCCGTCTTCCACCTCCTCACCGGACTGGGCGTGGTGGGACTGGCCATCTCCCTGGCCGCCAAGCCCACTGTGGAAAACATCATCGGGGGGCTCACCCTCTTCGCGGACCGGTCGGTGAAGGTGGGAGAATTCTGCCGCTTCGGCTCCACAGCCGGTACGGTGCTCCACATCGGTCTCCGCTCCACGAAGATCGAGGCCCTGGACCAGACGGTGATATCCATTCCCAACGCAGAGTTTTCCCAGATGCAGATCGTCAACGTCACCCGAAGAAACCGTTCCCTCATGCAGAAGACCATCAGCATCCGCTACGAGACCACCAGAGACCAGCTCCGGTGGATCCTGGCATCCATCCGGGATGTGCTCCACGCTCACCCGAAGGTCTCCGCCGACCCGGTCCCCTTCGCCCGGTTCGAGTCCTTCGGGTCGTCGTCCCTTGACATCCTCGTCTTTGCCTACATCAGGACGAAAAAGTGGGCGGAATTCCTTGCCGTCCAGGAGGATATCCTCTTCCGGATCGGGGAGATCGTGGAAAAATCCGGCTCCGGCTTCGCCTTCCCGTCCACCACGGCCTATCTCGCCAGGGACGGCGGCCTCGACGGGGAAAAGGCAGCCTTCGCGGCGAAAGAAGTGGAGCAGTGGAGGGAAAGCGGCCGTTTCCCCTTCCCGGACACCCCCATGGAGCGCATCGCCGGCGTGCTCGGTACCGTGGAATATCCCCCGAAATCCTGATATACAAAAAAGCATCCCGGGAATTCCGGGATGCTTTTTTCTGCCTTGAAAAAACCTTTCGCTACGCCGCACCGATCATCTTTTCCGGCAGCCAGAGAATTATCTCCGGGAAAATGGCACAGAGCAAAAGCACCAGCATGATGATCAGGATGAAGGGAATGACCCCCCGGATGATGTCCCCGATGGTGACGCCGAGCTCCTTCGGCGCCGTGCCTTTCAGCACGAAGATGGACATGGCCATGGGCGGCGTTTGGAAGGCCATCTGCATGTTGATGCAGATCATCATGCCCGCCCAGAGGGGATTGAACCCCAGGGCCGTGAGGATGGGCGAGAAGATGGGAACGACGATGAACACGATGCCGATCCACTCGATGAACATGCCCAGGAGAAAGACGATGGCCATGATCACGAAGAAGGACATCCATTTTCCTCCCGGCACCGAGAGGATGAACTCCGCCACCACGTCGCCCGCCCCGGCGTTCATGAAGATGCCCACGTAGGCGTAGCACATGGCGGCGATCATCACCACGAAGGCGCTCACCTTCATGGTCTCCAGGGAAGCCCGCTTCATGAGCCCAAGGCTGAACTTGCCGTAGGCCGCGGCGAGGAGAATGGAGGCAAAGCACCCCACCGCCGCCGCCTCGGTGGGAGGCGCGATTCCCAGGAAAATCGTCCCGAGCACCGCAATGATGAGCAGCACGGGCGGCACGAGAGACTTGAGGAGCCGCAGGAGCTTGGCCCCGTCGAAAGGCGTGATCTGGTCCTCGGGAATGGCGGGACCGAGGGCCGGGTTCAGGCGGCACCGGATGACCACGTACAGCATGTAGAACGCCGAGAGCAGAAGACCGGGAAACACGGCGCCCATGAACATCTGTCCCACGGAAAGCCCCGCCTGGGGGGCGTACACCACGAGCATGATGCTCGGCGGGATGAGGATGCCGAGCGTTCCGGCCGCCACTATGGATCCTGCTGCGAGGGACTTGTCGTATCCCCTGGTGACCATGGGGGCAAGGGCGATGAGGGTGAGGATGGTCACGGAGGCTGCTATGACTCCCAGGCAGGCGGCGAGGATCGTGCCGAACAGGATGGTCACCACCGCCAGGCCGCCCCGGAGCCTGCCCATGGCCTCGTAGAGGCTCTGGTACAGGTCCTTCGTCACCCCCGAATGCTGCAGGATGACTCCCATGAAGGTGAACAGGGGCACCGCCAGATAGGGATAGTTCAGCGAAAGGTCGTAGAACCGGCTGTACAGTATGTGGTATGTGGTGGTGGGGCCGAAGACAGCGAGTCCCGTGAAGAAGGCCACGCTCCCGATGACGAAAGCGATGGGGAACCCCGTCATGACAAGGACGAAGACTCCGCCCAGCATGAGGGCGGTGATGGCTTCAGCGCTGAGTTCAATCAAGAGTCTCACCCCTTATCACGAAATACAGGTCCCTCACAAAGTTCGCTGCCGCCTGGAGCAAAAGGAGGAAGAGCCCCACGGCGAACACTGTCCGGTAGGGCCATGCCGGGGGGTACCAGAAGCTGTTGAAGAACACTTCCTTGATAGTCACGGCCCTGACGGCCCACGTGAAGGCGAGCCTGAACATGACCAGCATGAGCGGGAAAAAGAGAAACAGGGAACAGATCACGTTCATAAAGGCCCTTCCCCGGGGAGGCAGCATGTTGTAGAACATGTCCACCCGGGTGTGGGACTCATGAAGGTAGTCATAGGAGGCACCCAGAAGGTACAGGGTGCCTCCGGCCATGCACAGCACGTCATAGGCCCATTCGGTGGGAGCGTTGAAAAAATGGCGCGACACAGCCTCGTACGTTCCCGCGAACACAAGAACCAGGGCGAACCACTTCGCCACCCAGCCGGACGTTTCGCTGACAGTATCAATGAATTTCAGTATCTTCCTTAAGGACGACATTGCCCCTTCTCCTTGTGAAATACCGCGGGGACGCGGTTATTTCATCGTTTCGTAGGCTACGCCGAAGGCCTTCATGGAGTTGTAGATTTCTCCGAAGATCGGGGGTTCATTTGCAATCTTCTCCTCGTAGAACTTGGCCGCTTCAGCGGCGAGGGCCGTGTTGACTTCCGCGGGAACCTTCAGGACCTGGTTGCCGGCAGCCTTGAACTTCTCAAGGGCGATGATGGATTCATAGACAAGATACTCGTGCTGGGCCTGGGTAAACCGGTCGATGAATGTCTGGACAAGGAGCTGCAGATCCTTCGGCAGGGCGTTCCAGGCATCCTTGTTCACGAAAAACACCTGGGGATCGCTGGGAGCCCGGACGGGGGAAAGGTACACATAGTCCGCCACCTCGTTGAAATGCATGTTCCAGTTGGAGGCAAGGGTGGAATACTCGAAGGCGTCGATGGTGCCGCGCTTCATGGCCTCGTAGAGTTCGCCGCCGGGGATGATGACGGTAGCCATGCCCATCCTCTTGAGAATCTCGCCGCCGTCGCCCATGCACCTGGCCTTGATCGTCTTGAGGTCCTCAAGGCTTTCGATCTTCTTCTTGGAGTGGAAGAATACTTCTTCCGGAAGGGGGGAAAGGGCGCCGGGGAAGGTCATCACGTTGTAGCCTTCCATCATCTTGTTCATCAGGTCCGCACCGCCGCCGTAGTTGAACCACGTGCGGAGGGCTTCGCCGGCGAGGGCGCCGGGACGGGAGCTGATAAGGCCTGCTGCCGACCACTTGTCGAGGTTGTACATGGGGCAGGTGTAGCAGAGCTGCAGCACGTTCTCGTGGACCGCGTCAAGCTCCTTGTAGGCGGGAACGATGGATCCGCCGACGAAGGGCTTGATCTCCAGCCTTCCGCCGGAGGCTTCGGTAATGGCCTTGCAGAGCAGGTCATGGTAGATCTGGGACGGGTCGGACGCCGGGCCGTGCCCGGAGGATTTCCAGACGATCTTCTTCGGGGCGTCGGCGCCCTCAACCACGGCGGGCATAAAAGCCCCGACCACAAGGACGGAAACCAGCAGCGCGAACAACACTCTTCTCATAGCCCACATCTTTGTAACCTCCTTTGTATTTGGTGTTTCCCTACGGCAGGGGAGGAATTTCCCCGGCCCTGAACGACACCCTTTCAGAAGTTACCCGAAAAAGAGGGAACTGCCCGTCACGTTCCGGAAAAATCCCGGGCAGACCGCCTCGAGGCGATCCATGACATCCTTCCCCGTACAGTGGGACATTCCGATGAAAAGAATGCCACTATTCTGAATGTATTCGAGAGATTTTTCAAGACCGCTCCCCTTGGCCTCCACGAGGTGGGTTCCCCCGAGGACAGCCAGAATGGGCCTCCTGAGCCTCTCTTTCACCGCGTCGAGCATGTTGCGCATGCCGGGGTGGGAGCACCCCAGGAGCACGGCAAGTCCTTCGCCCGTCTCGACGGCAAGAAGAATCTCGTCATCGAAGGAATCGGGCACGAAGACGCTGTCCTTTCTCAGGACAAACCTGGGGTTGACCTTTTCCTCGGAGTGGACCCGGGGAAAGGAGGAAAGGACGAATACTCCGGGAAGAATTTCCTTTCCCGGACCGGATAAGGTCACATGATGAATTCCCTTTTCTGAAAGAAAGGCTTCGTCGAAATCGCTTCCGAGGTAATCGTATGCGCCGTTCCGGAGAGCGTACTTGGGGGAAAAGAACCCTTCACCGGTGACGAGGGAGAAGCCCCTGGCGGCGGAGCAGAGGGAGCGGAATCCGCCGGAGTGGTCGTAGTGCCCATGGCTCAGCACCACGTGCTCCACGGCCCCAAGGCTGATGTTCAGTTTCGGAGCGTTGGAGAGAAAGGCTCCCGACTGGCCGGTGTCGAAGAGGATCATGTGCCCGTCCTTTTCGACACAGAAGGAAATCCCGTGTTCCGTCGCCAGTCCGTGATGTTCTCCGGGAGAATTTTCGATGAGGGTGGTGATCCGCAGCATGGTCATTCCTCCTCCGGGCGACGGGGAAGCCGCTCCATGGAAGCCCTGATGTCGCCGAGGGCGTTGGTCAGGTGGCGTACCATCTCTTTTTCAGCCCGCTCCGGATCCCCGTCCCGTATGGCTTCAAACACTGCGTAGTGTTCCCCCACGGTCTTCTCTATCCGGCCGGGGATGTGGAGGCTGGTGATCCAGCCTTCTGACAGGGATGTGGTCATGGTTTTCATAAGGCAGTAGAGAGTCCTGTTTTTCGTGGACCTGGCGATAAGCCGGTGAAAATCGCCGTCGGCCTTGACCAGGGCGGCTGTATCCCCCGCACCGGCGTTTCCGGCAAAAGACTCGCAGGCTTTTTCCATGGCCCGCACAGATTCGCCGTCCGCCTTCACGGCAGCGTGCCATGCGGCTCTTGGCTCGATGATGAGCCGCACCTCGAAGTGGTCGAGAAGGGAGGTTTTGTTGTCCTTCAGCCAGCCCCGGAAGGGATCTTCCTCTTCTCCGAAGGGTTCGGCGATGAAAATACCCTTCCCGTGACGGACGGAGACCCGCCCCCTCACTTCCAGGATCCTGACCGCTTCCCGAATGGAGGACCGGCTCACTTCAAGCCGCTTTCCCAGTTCCGCCTCGGAGTAAAACCTGTCCCCGGGGCTGAAATCTTCCCCGGCGATCATGGTTTCTATGGCATCCACCACCTGCTCGGACAGCCTGGTTTTCCGTATAGGGGTCATGGCTCCTCCCGCCGTTGCCGGCAGCATATCTACTCATCAGACAACTGAAATTCTACTCCCTTTTTACTGAAAGTGTCAAGAAAATAAAAAAAAACGGCCCCGCCGGGCCGCGAAAAAGAGGTACCTGAACAGCGGCTTTCCGCTCACTCCCTGCGGAAGCGGTAGCCCGCTCCATGGACCGTAAGAAGGTGCACGGGACTCGACGGATCGTCTTCGATCTTCTGGCGCAGGCGCACCACGTGCTGGTCCACCGTCCGGGTGGTCACGTCACACTCGATGCCCCAGACATCTTCCAGCAGCAGGTCTCGCGAGAGGACTTTCCCCTCCCTGTCGGCAAAAAACCGGAGAAGGGAGTTCTCCCTGGGGGTGAGAGAAAAGGGGGAGCCGCCCCTGCTTCCCGCCATGGCGTCGAAATCCACCCAGACATTGCCGAAGGAAAGACTGTTGTCTTCCCCCGTTTCCTTCGCCCCGGCCGCCAGGGCCCCCCTTCTGAGGGCCGCCCGAACCCTGGCGAGCAGTTCAGCCATACCGAAGGGCTTCACGATGTAGTCGTCCGCCCCCAGCTCGAGACCCACCACCCTGTCCACTTCCTGCCCCTTGGCGGTAAGCATGACCACCGGGACGACGGCGTTCTCTCCCCGGATGGCCCTGCAGACATCGTATCCGCTCATCCCGGGCATCATCACGTCGAGAAGCACCAGGTCGGGAGAGAGCCGGCGGTAGAGTTCAAGGGCCTCGGCGCCGTTTCCCGCCGGGATGACCTCGTACCCCTCGCTTTCGAGAAGATCCGCCACGCCGGTCAGTATGGCCTGGTCGTCCTCGGCGACAAGAATACGCTCCTTCATCGTCTTCTCTCCTTTCCTTCCGGAAGGGCGAGGGGCATCTCCAAGGAAAAGACGCTCCCCCCGCCCTCCCTTGGCTCGTACTTCACATCCCCGCCGTGTTTCACGGCGATGTCCCGGGCTATGGACAGTCCCAGCCCCGCGCCGCTCTTCGGCGCCGAGAGGGAATCGTCCCCCCTGAAAAACTCCTGGAAAATCTTCTCCCCCAGCCCGGCAGGCACCCCGGAGCCTCTGTCCGCCACCCGCACCACGGCCTTTTCACCCTCTCTCCCGCAGGAGACGGTGATCTCCCGGGTTTCCGGTGAATACTTCTCGCTGTTGGATAAAAGGTTCATCAGGACCTGCCGGAGGGCCTCGCCGTTTCCGAGGACCGGCAGGGGCCCGTCAGCGGAAAAACCGGCAGAAAAGCCGTTTTTCGCCAGGTGGGGTTCAAGCTGCGCCAAAGTATCCTCCGCCAGGGCCGCGAGGTCCAGCCGTTCCATAGGAAGGGGACGGGCTTTCGACCCTTTCCGGGAAAAGGCCAGAACGTTGTCCACGAGACGGGAGAGCCGCTCCGCCTCGGATACCATGATCCTGAGGTATTCCCTTTTGCGCTCCTCGCTCTGCTGCCTTCCGGAGAGAAGCATTTCCGCGAACAGCCGGATGGACGTGAGAGGTGTTTTCAGCTCGTGGGAGACATTGGCCACGAAGGTCGTCCTGCTCGCCGCAAGGCGCATCTCGGCGGAGAGCATCCTCATGATCACCCCGGCGCCGGCCAGGATGACCACGAACAGGATTCCGGTGAGCAGCCAGACGGCGATGGTGGCGAATCTCGCCCTTGAAGCGGCGAGCCCGGGGTCGGTGAGCCACGCGCCGGCCTCCCACCGGGGAAGGAGGGGGGAAATTTCCCTGGCGACGAAGGGGCGCCTCCAGTCGGCTCCCGACGGAAGGAGAGGCGATACAAGGGGCTCTCCCCGGTCGTCAAGGACGGCCAGAATCCGGATGTCCGTCCGCGCATCGGGAGCGGCCCCTGCAATGCGGTCCCGCAGTTCTTCCATGTCAATAAAATATCCCGCTGCGCCGTCACCGGCCCTGGTCCAGAATATCAGCTCCAGCCCTCTTCCCGAGAGCCTGGGCAGAAACCCGACCTCCGACTCGGAGCGCAGCCCGGCGAAGCTCTTTCCCCGGGCCACGGTGCCGGATCGTTCCTCCCTCTCCGGAGACGGAGCGGAACCAGCCTGGGGTGCCACGTTCCGCTGCAGCAGGCTGAAACCTTCCTCCTCTGCCTTCCGGAAAAGCTCTTCCCGAAAGGCGGGATCGGCCGCCGCCATGCTCTGGGCCATCTGCCGCTCCATTCCCCCCGGAGGAGCGGACTTCTTCACAGGGGCGGGAAGAGGGACTGCCTCAGGAACAGGGGGCGCCTGGAGGGGGCGGGCCACCCGGCCGGCGGTTCCGGCCGGCAATTCCGCATGGAAGCTCTTCCCGGAATCCTCCCGGGGGCTTTCTTCTTCCACGGCTGGCTGGAAAAGAGGCCCGTAGGGAAGGGAGAACGGAGTCTCCCCCATCTCCTTTCGGTAAACCCCCGCAATGGAGTCATAGACCTGCATTTCCTCCCGGTCTTCCAGAAAGGGACCGAAGGATTCGAGAAAATTCTCGAGAAGTGAATGGGAGACTTCAGGAACGAAGAGGCGGCCGTCCTTCACGAAAAAGGGAAAGGCCGCGGGGGGAAGAGACGTCACCCCTCCTTCCAGGGCTTCGGGGCCTGAAATCTTGCCCGCCTCCCTTTTCAGTTCCACCCCGAGGTTGTCGAGGAGGGCCGATATTTTCTGGGCTGCGAGGTTCACCTCCGCCAGGAGGGCCGCTTCAAGGCTCCGCTCGACGTAGACCGCCTCCCGGTCTGCCGCCCTGAGGGCGAGAAGGCTGAGGGCGATGCTCGGAAGAAGCACCGCCAGCACGAACACGAGAAGGAAAGGCAGAGGCACGGGAAGGCCCCTCCGGGCCGCATTCCGCCTTTTTCCGTCCATGACCTTCCCCTCCTCTCCCGGCGGGGGGAGGGAAACCCCCTCCCCGCCGGCTTTCCGTCTAATGATCCTCTTCGCCTTCCTCGTCTCCGCTTACGGGAGCCTGCTGGTTCTTCTGAGTGTAGGCGTCGTTGAGAACGGCCTTCCTCTGGCTGCTGGAAAAAATTCCCGACTCGAGCAGGCTTTCCGCCAGTTCCCCGAAATAGCCGGCCTCCTGCTCGAGCTTCGGTGCGGCTGCCCCTGCGGCCGGAGCCGCTGCCTGGAGCTGCTTCGTCCGTTCATCGAGAAGCTGGGCCGCCTCCCGGGCTTTTCCCTCGTCGGCCAGCCGGACGGCCTCTTCCCGGATCTCTGCGTTTCTGGCCAGTTCGGCCTGGGAGAGGATGTCGGGCCGCCGGTTCTTCTCCACCGCCCCGGTATCTCCCGAGAAGGAGACCGAAAAATCCGCGTTCTTCCTGACCATGGTCCCCGTCGCCGCATCGGCGTACTCCACTTCCAGCTCCGCCGCCTTCAGAACTGTCCCGTCCTGTCCCTCGGGCAGCTCCACCTCGAAGAGGGCGTACTTTTCTCCTCCGTACAGGTTGTCTATGGCAGCCTCAAGAGAGTTTCCTTCCGCCTTACCCTGCCGCCCTATGACCCGCACCGGCCGGACACCCTCGGGACACCGGAGGGTCACCCTCACTTTCCGGGCCGTCACCGTTACGGCATCCTCGAGATCCCGGGCGAATATCTCGGGGAGCATCCCGCCGTGACGGGCGAAATAGGCGTTTCCGCCGCTTTCGGCCGCCAGGGCGGTCATCAGGTCTTCATTATAGTCCAGACCGAGGCCTATGGTGGTGATGGTGATGTCCTGGCGGGAAAGGTTTCTCCCGAGGGCCGCCAGATCCTCCGTTGACGAGGGACCCACGTTGGCAATGCCGTCGGAGAGCAGCACGATCCTGGGGATATACCCCTCGTCAATGAAGGGCTGCAGTTCTGAGGCTCCCGTCACGGTCCCATGGTAGAGCGCCGTGGATCCTCCAGGGCGGAGGCGCTGCACGGGCCTGAAAAATGCGGGATCATCGGCCCCGCGGCCCACTGTCCGGGCCCTGACGAGCACGGAAGCCCCGTCGTCATAGACGACAACGGCGGCCACATCCCGGGAGTCCAGCATCTTCAGGGCCTCGAGAGCTCCCTTCTTCGCGTTCTCCATCTTGCCGTCCGACGCCATGGACCCCGATTTGTCGAGGACAAGGGCAACGGCGAGGGGAGCCCGGACGCGCACCTTTCGGGAAGGCCGCACCAGGGCCCTTACAACGACCCTCTGGCCTCCCTTTCCCGCCGGGGCCACCGGATAGTCGGCCCCCGCCTCGAAAATGACGGCCCCTTCTTCAGCGGAAAGCTCCGCTGAAACCGCCGTCTGCGGAAAAGAGGAAAAAAGTACCGACGCAGCAAGGGTGAGCAGCATTGTTTTTCTGAACATGATCAACCACCTCCTGGACAGAAGGATAGCCCGGGAAGGCGGAGGATGTGTCAGGGAGCTGTCACCTCCATGTCACGAAGTTGTAAAATTCCCCTTCTTTCCCGCAGGGGCCATATAGACCACGAATTCGTCCTTTCCGTCCGCCCCGACCAGCCTGTCAGCGGCGTCCTGGTCATAGGCGGCGATGGCGCAGGTCCCCGCGCCGATGGCCTCGCAGGCGAGGTAGAGGTTCTGGCAGAGATGCCCCCCGTCCAGGGCGATAACCTTCACGGAAGCCTCCGAATAGCGCCATTCCGTCCTCCAGGGAAGGGCCGTCCAGAAAAAGGTCACAGCTCCCTTCCCGGCGAATTTCTGGCCGAGGGCCGCCTGTGCGGTCTCCTCCCCGAGACGGTCCGGATGACCCAGGGGAAGGAGGGCATGCTCCAGGGGAAGATACCTGTAGAGCCCCTTTTCCAGCCCCTCGACCCGGAACACCGCCAGGTAGGTCTCGAAGGGATGCCTGCACCCGGCCGACGGGACGGTGCGGTAGGTCCGAACCGGGTCGGCTTCTCCACTGACACCCTGGGTGGCCCAGAGCAGGAAGGCCAGCTCTTCGAGGGTAAAGGGGCGGGCCGAGAATTTCCTCACGGATCTCCGGCGCCCGATGGCCTCCCGGAGGGATACGTCCCCCACGGCAGTCCACTCCTCCGGGACGGGCAGGGGAATCCGCGCCGCGCCCCCGGCCCGGGGACCGGTTTCTGCACGGGAGGCGGCGGAGCCCCCAGGTTCTGGGCTGTCCGGGAAAAATCCACGGACAGGCGAACGGTATCCTTTAGAAAGAAGCGGAGTTCTTCTCTTGCTGATTTGTCGTCCACGAGAAAAACCTCCTTCGGAGTTCAGGCTTTCCCCATTGTAACAACAACAGGCCCTCCGCATTTGTTTCAAAGGTATTAGGAAGATGAAAGAGGACTTTCCCCAAGCCCTTCTTCGGCTCGGGCTTCCCCGCCCGGGTCTTCGCCATTCTCCCCTGAAGCGAAGGCGGGCTCCGGCCCGCCTTTTCCTTTTCCGCCCGAAGGCCGATACCCATACAGCACTGCAAAAATGAAGGAGAAAACCATGAACATGAAGCGATGTGCCCTTGCCGTCCTGCTGTACTTCCTGTTGCTCTTCCTTCTGCCGGCTTCCCCCGCCCGGGCCATGGAAAATCCATACTGGACCGGCGACAGCAGGACCGGTTTCCGCATCCTCCTTCCCGGGAGATGGGTCGTGCGGCGTCACCTGTCGCCCGAACTTGCCCTGAGGGGCCGCTCCCGGGACGGGGCGGCATACCTGGAGGTGCATATCCTGAGGGAGCCTTTTTCGACGGAAACGGAAGCCGCCGACGGCTTCGAAGAACGGGAGGGATTCCGCTCCCTCTCGCCTGTGGAGTTCTGGAGAGGAACCATCGTATCGGTAAGCGGAGTGGAAGGACATCTGAGGAGGTACCGGGTCATCCTTGAGGGAAGGCCTGCGGAGGCGTCGGCCGCCAGTTTCGGCCGTGAAGGGACATGGTTCGCTGTTCTCGCCGTGGTTTCCTCCGGGGGGTCGGACATCAGGGCCGCTCTCAAAGGGAGCCTCAGGAGTTTTTCTCTGCTGAAAATGACCGCCGCTCCCGGGGACCCCATCGAGGGCCGGTGGAGGTGGCATAACGGGCGTATCCTCACCTTCGGGAGGGACGGCACTGTCACCCCGTCATCCCTGGTGAATTCCTGGAAGAGAACGGCTCCCTTCCCGCAGGGGGAACCCGGTTCGTATCTCCTTTCAATTCCCGGCCCTGCGGGCGGGGAAGAGGAAGCGGTCCTCAGCCCCGACGGAAGGAAGCTCTTCCGGGTCTCCGGGGGCGAACGGATTCAGATCGCCGCACGGCTGGAATAAAAGGACGGCGGCCTAGCGCCCCAGAAATTCCGCCACCGCCCCGGCGAGCTCCCCGGGGGCCTCGTAGACCAGCCCGTGCCCTCCCGAAAGAATCCTCAGCAGGGCCCCCGGGATCCCCCCTGCAAGGATCTCCCCCTCACCCGGCGGAATCAGCCGGTCCTCCGAGCCTTCGACCACCAGGACGGGCATGGCGAACGAAGCAAGCCTGCCCTCCAGGGACGGACATTCCGCCAGGGCGGTCTGCTGTTCCCGGATTCCTTCAGCATGGGCGGCGAAGGAGGCCTCCAGGGTCTCCCGGAAGGCCCTGCGGAACGTCGGGCTCCATTTTCCGGAAGCCGGAAGCAGAGCCTCCGTGAGGGCAGCGGCCGGCTCCCCCAAAGGAGCGCTCCTGTCGAGAATTGCCCGGAACAGAGCGGGCCGCTCCCCGGCGATCCGCCGGTGGTCCGCCGAGCCGCAGCAGAGAACCACTCCGGACACCAGCTCAGGCCGGGCCAGGGCGAGCTCCGCCGCCACGAAAGCCCCCATGGACCACCCCAGCACCGCCAGGGGAGCTCCCGCGGCTTCGGCTACCGCTGCGGCATCCTCCGCAAAAAGGGCTATGGAGGGTTGCGAACTCCCCATGGTGCTTCCTCCCAGCCCCCTCGGGTCATACACCACGGGGGCGATCTCCCGGGCGAAAAGCTGCCTTGGAAACGCCGTCCCCCAGCAGTCCCCGTCACCACCGAACCCGGGGACGAGGAGAAGGGGACGCTCCCCTTCTCCGGCAGCCCACCTGATCAGGGCGCCGTCCGGCCGTTCGATGCCGTTCCATTCCTTCCGTCTCCGCCGTTCCGTCATGATACCCTCTCCAAAAAAGACCGGGCTGCATCCCCGGTCGAAAAATTTCCCGGACATTATACCTCTCCATATACCCCTTGATGGTATTTTGTGATATGCTCATACCACAGGGAAAAAGCGGCCATTGACCCCTCCGCCAAAGGGGGATATTATGGCGGGAACAAGGCTTTTGTCCGCTTTTCGCCGTCCCTGATCACCCGCTTCGGGCTGGGGGTCTCCCCATCCGGAGAACAAAGGAGGATGACCGTGGAATTCCGAAGAGTCCGGCTGGCCAGATCCACAAAAACTAACCCCTGGGACAACCTCGCCCGGGAAGAATACCTCGTGAACCTCTGCGGAGACGACGAGGCCATCCTCTACCTCTGGCAGAACGCCCACACCGTGGTGGTGGGGCGGAACCAGAACCCCTGGGCGGAATGCCGCCTCGACCTCCTCGAGTCGGAGGGGGGCAGGCTCGCCCGGCGCTCCACCGGCGGCGGGGCAGTCTACCACGACCTGGGAAACCTCAACTATTCCTTCATTCTACCCCGGCGGGCATACAGCATGGAACGGCAGCTCGGAACGGTTCTCGGAGCCCTCCGCACCCTGGGCATCTCCGCCGAATTCTCCGGCAGGAACGACCTGGTCATCGGCGGCAGGAAGTTCTCCGGCAACGCCTACCAGCTCACCCGTCACAAAGGGCTCCATCACGGCACCCTCCTCCTCTCCGCCGACATGGCAAAACTCTCAAGGTACCTGAACGTGGACCCCGAAAAACTGAAGACCAAGGGCGTGGCTTCGGTGGCTTCCAGGGTAATGAACCTCCGGGACGCGCGACCCGCCCTGTCTCTGGACGACCTGCTGGATGCCCTTGAAAGGGAGTTCCTTGCCCGGTACAAGGCCCCTGAAACGCTCCGGGAGGCGAAGGAGCCGGAGGGGGAGGAATACTCCTCCCTGGCGGAGCGGTACCGGAGCCGGGAATGGCGCCTCGGCCGGTCGCCGGAATGCGCCGTGACGGTGCGCAGGCGGTTTCCCTGGGGAGGGATGGAGATCCGGTTCAACGTGAAGAACGGGCATGTAGCCGATCCCGTAGTCTTCTCCGACGCCATGGACGGCGAGATGATCCTGTCCCTCGGGCACAGGCTGGAAGGCGTGCCTTTCAGCTGGAAGGAACTGGCGGAAGCGGTCCGGAGGGCGTTTCCGGACCGCCCGGAAATGGCCGAAACAGCCCTTTGGCTGGAAGAGGCCCCCATCAGCGGAAAGAAGGAGGCAGATGCATGAAGCGCACTCCCATGTACGAGCGGCACGCGGCGGCGGGCGGGCGGATGGTGGACTTCGGCGGCTGGGAGCTGCCGGTCCAGTACGATGCCACCGGCATCAAGACGGAACATCTGGCCGTCAGGTCAAAGGCAGGGCTCTTCGACGTCTCCCACATGGGAGAGATCACCGTTGAAGGGCCGGGCGCGGAGAAATGGCTTTCCCGGCTCGTGACCAACGACATCTTCGTCATGAAGGACTTCCAGGTGCAGTACAACATCATGTGCACCGAGGCCGGGGGCGTGGTGGACGACCTGCTCGTCTACCGGTACGGGCCGGAGAAGTTCCTCCTGGTGGTGAACGCGGCCAACGTGGACAAGGACTGGGACTGGCTGAGGAAACACCTTCCCGGCGACGGCGTCATTCTCGAGAACATCTCCATGAAGACCGCCGAGACAGCCCTCCAGGGACCGGCGGCGGAGGCCGTCCTGGCCCGGGTCGCCGGTTTCGATCCCTCAGCCCTCAAGTTTTTTACCTTCACAGACGGCGTCTCCGTGGGCGGCATCCCCGCCATCGTCAGCAGGACCGGCTACACCGGAGAGGACGGGTTCGAGATCTACGTCCCCTGGGAGAGAGGAGCGGAGCTCTGGGACCTCCTTCTCGAGGCCGGGAAGGACGCCGGCCTGATCCCCATCGGCCTCGGAGCCAGGGACAGCCTCAGGTTCGAGGCGGGACTCCCCCTGTGCGGCCACGAGTACACCGACACCCTGGGTCCCCTGGAGGCAGGCTTCGGCTTTTTCGTCAAGGTGGACAAGTCAGGCGGCTTCATCGGCCAGCCCGTGCTGAAGCGGCAGAAGGAGGAAGGTCTCCGGCGGAAGATCGTGGGACTGCGCCTCGAGGACAAGGGTGTGCCCCGGGCCGGCATGGACGTGGCCGACCCGTCGGGGAGGGTGGTCGGCACGGTGACCTCCGGGGGGTACTGTCCCTCCCTGGACGCCAACATGGCCCTGTGCTGCGTTGAGACCCCGGCCCCCGCGGAAGGTGAAAGCCTGAGCGTCGTCATCCGGGACAGACCCAAAAAGGGCGTGGTGGTGAAGCGGCCGTTCTACGACAGGAAATACAAAAAATAGGAACGAACATCCCAGGAGAGAAAAAGGAGGACGAAAACAATGGCGAAAATACCCCAGGATCTCAGGTACACGAAGGATCACGAATGGATCAGGATGGAGGGCACCATGGGCGTCATGGGCATCACCGACTATGCCCAGCACGCCATGGGCGACATCGTCTACGTGGAGCTTCCCGATACCGGCAGGGAAGTCAGGGCGGGGGAGGACTTCATCGTCGTCGAATCGGTGAAGGGAGCCAACGACGTGTTCAGCCCCGTCTCCGGGACGGTGGCCGCGGTGAACGGCGATCTCGACGGGGCCCCTGAGCTGCTGAACGAGGACCCCTACGCCAACTGGCTCGTCCGCCTCGAAGTCTCTGACCCGGGGGAGCTGGACTCCCTGCTTGACTCCGGGGCCTATGCCAAGCTCGTCGAGGAGCTTGAAGCGGAAAGCGAATAGGAGAGGCCGCCATGAGCCGGTACATTCCCGCCACGGCGGAAGACCGGCGCCGGATGCTCGAATACCTCGGCGTCGGCTCCATTGACGATCTTTTCTCGGGTATCCCGGAGAAGGTCAGGCAGAAGAACCTCCCGGACCTTCCGAAGGCCCTTCCGGAGGCGGAGATGATCCGGGACCTCCGGAAACTGGCCGGGAGCAACAGGAACGCCGACGACCTGCCCTGCTTCCTCGGTGCGGGCGTCTATGACCATTTCATCCCCGCCGCCGTGGACAGCGTCGTCTCCCGGGGAGAATTCACCACGAGCTACACTCCCTACCAGCCGGAAGTGGCCCAGGGAACCCTCCAGGCCATCTTCCAGTACCAGACCATGGTCTGTGAACTCACAGGCATGGAGGTCTCCAACGCCTCCATGTACGACGGAGCCTCCGCCGCCGCAGAGGCGGCGGTTCTCGCGGCATCGGCGGTGAAGAAGAGCAGGATTCTCTGGGGACGGAACGTGAATCCCCAGACGAGGGACGTGCTCCGCACCTACTGCTGGAGCAGGAAGCTCGACCATACGGAACTGCCCGCCGAAAACGGGCGGATCGACGCAAAGGCCCTGGAGAGCGCCCTCGCAGGCGGCGATGCCGCAGCCCTGGTGGTCCAGTCCCCCAGTTTCTTCGGCACCATCGAGGACCTGAAATCCCTGGCCGAAACAGTCCACGGGGCGGGGGCCCTGCTCATCGTCTCCACGGACCTCCTCGCCCTCGGCCTCCTCGAAGCCCCGGGAAAACTCGGCGCCGACATCGTGGCGGGCGACGGGCAGTCCGTCGGCAATGCCATGAGCTTCGGCGGTCCCGCCTTCGGGTTTATCGCCGTCAGCAAGCCCCTCATGAGGAAAATGCCGGGCCGCATCTGCGGCCAGACCGTGGATTCCAAAGGAAGGCGGACTTTCGTCCTGACCCTCCAGGCCCGGGAGCAGCACATCCGCAGGGAGAAGGCCACGTCGAACATCTGTTCCAACCAGAACCTCTGCATCGTCGCCGCATCGGTCTACCTCAGCCTCATGGGCCCGGCCGGACTCCGGGAGATCGGCGAGCAGATCATCGCGAAGACAGAATACGCTGTCGGACAGCTCGAAAAAACGGGGAAATTCCGGAGAGCCTTTCCGGGTGTCCCCTCCTTCCGGGAGACGGCGCTCCTCTGCGACGAGCCTGTCGATGAGCTGAACCGGCGCCTTCTGGACGCCGGGATCATCGGAGGGTACTCCATAGAGCCCCGGTATCCTGATCTGAAGAACGGCTGGCTCCTGGCAGTGACGGAAAGCAGGACGAAGGAAGAAATCGACCGTCTCGCGGCGGTCGCGGGAGGTGACGCCTGATGGCCCGCACAATGGAAACCCTCTTCGAATCGAGCCGCCCGGGAAGGAAAGGCTACGCCCTGCCGGAGCTGGATGTGCCCGTCGTGGACTGCGGATCCGTCCTGGAAGGATTCTGCCGGGAGAAGGCCCCCAGGCTGCCCGAGATGGCCGAGGTGGACGTGGTCCGCCACTTCACCAGGCTGTCGAAGCTGAACTACTCCGTGGACGAAGGTTTCTACCCCCTCGGTTCCTGCACCATGAAGTACAACCCCAAGATCAACGAGGCCGCGGCCAGGATGCCCGGCTTCGCCCGGATCCATCCCCTCCAGCCGGAGGAGACGGTCCAGGGGGCCCTCAGGCTCATGTACGACCTGAGCGCCATGCTCGCCGAGATCACCGGCATGGACGCCGTCACCCTCCAGC
This sequence comes from Aminivibrio pyruvatiphilus, assembly GCF_004366815.1. NCBI lineage: Bacteria > Thermotogati > Synergistota > Synergistia > Synergistales > Aminobacteriaceae > Aminivibrio > Aminivibrio pyruvatiphilus. The sequence continues at coordinate 26,142 of NZ_SORI01000003.1, forward strand.
CCGCCGCCGGCGCCCACGGAGAGCAGACGGGGCTGATGATGATCAAGGCCTGGCACGAAAGCCGGGGTGATACGAAAAGGACAAAGGTCATCGTCCCCGATTCCGCCCACGGGACCAACCCGGCCTCGGCCACGGTCACCGGGTTCGGTACGGTGGAGGTGGCCTCCGACGCCGACGGCATGGTGGACCTGGAATCGCTGAAGTCCCTCATGGACGATTCCGTGGCGGCTCTCATGCTCACCAACCCTAATACCCTGGGGATCTTCGAGAAGCATATCCTGGAGCTCACAGAGACCGTCCACCGGGCGGGCGGACTGGTCTACTACGACGGCGCCAACGCCAACGCCATCATGGGCAAGACCCGCCCCGGCGACATGGGCTTCGACGTCCTCCACCTGAACCTCCACAAGACCTTCAGCACCCCCCACGGGGGAGGAGGACCGGGTTCAGGGGCTGTCGGGGTGAAGGCCGAACTCGAGCCCTTCCTGCCCGCGCCAGTGGTCGTCCTCCGGGACGGCCGATATGCCCTGGCCGGAGAAAGCGAACGGCCAAGGACCATAGGAAGGGTCCGGAGCTTCTTCGGAAACTTCGGTGTCCTTGTCCGGGCCTACACCTACATCCGCACCCTCGGGCCGGAGGGCATACGGGAAGTCTCGGAGATGGCGGTACTGAACGCCAACTACCTTGCGAAAAAACTCAGCGGCATCTACCCTCTGGCCCACACGGGACACTGCATGCACGAGTTCGTCCTGAACGGCGGCCCCCTGAAGCACGAAACGGGCGTCAGCAGCATGGACGTGGCCAAGGCCCTCATCGACGCAGGGTACCATCCGCCCACGGTCTACTTCCCCCTCATCGTCCCGGAGGCCCTCATGGTGGAACCCACGGAGACGGAATCCAGGGAGACCCTGGACCGCTTCGCCGAGACCATGGAAGCCATCGCGGCGAAGGCGAGGGCGGAGGGGCCGGAGGCCTTCCACGACCTCCCGGTCACGACGCCCGTCTCCAGGCCGGACGAGACCACGGCGGCCCGCAACCCGATCCTGCGCTGGCAGTTCGAAGAATAGCCCATTACGGAGACAGGGGGCGCCCGGGCGGCGCCCCCTTCGTTCAGGACCGCCTGTTCACTGGCGGCAGTCCTGCGGAAGGAGAGAGAAAAATGTACGATCTGGTGATCCTCGGCGGAGGCCCCGGCGGGCTCCGGGCCGCCGAACTCGCGGCCGCCGCCGGGCTGAAGACCGTCCTCGTCGAGAAGGACCGCCTGGGAGGCGTCTGCCTCAACCGGGGGTGCATCCCAACCAAGGCCCTTTACGCCCATATCGTCGGCGGAAAGGGCCCGAGGGAAGGACTTTGGTCCAGGGTGGAAGGCATCATGGACAAGCTCCGTCAGGGATCGGCCACTGCCCTTCGTATGGCCGGGGCCAAGGTGGTCCGCGGAACCGCCATGGTGGTTCAATGGGAAGGGGAAAAGAAAATCTCCGTCAGGAAGGAGGACGGGAGCGGAGAGGAAATCACCGGCGCCCGGCTGCTCCTTGCCACCGGGGCCCGGTCGGTTCGTCCGGCCTTCGCGGGCAACGACCTGCCGGAAGTTCTCACCGGCGACTGGGCCATCACCGACCCCTCCCTCTGGGATCCGGAACGGAACGGGGAGGTGCGAACCGTGGCGGTCCTCGGAGCGGGGGTCATCGCCATGGAAATGGCCATGATGCTCCAGGACCTCGGGAAACAGGTACTCCTTCTGAAACACTCGGACCAGATCCTCCGCCGCCTGGACGGGGACATCAAGAAGAAGACCGTCCAGATCCTCAAGAAACGGGGAACCCTCATGCGGGATTACGTCCGCCTGCGGGAAACCTCTCCCTCGGGCGGGAAGCTGATCCTCCGGGGAACCTCGAAGGACGAACCCTTCGAGGAGACCTGCGACCGGCTCATCCTTGCCTCGAGCATGGAGCCTGTGCTGGACGGCTTCGGCCTGGAAAACAGCCCGGTGAAAACAGTAAAGGGCGCCATCGCCGTCGATTCCTCCCAGAGGACCTCCGTGGAGGGGGTCTATGCCGTCGGCGACTGCACCGGCGGCGCCATGCTCGCCCACCTGGCGGAGTACCATGCCCTCGCGGCAGTCAGCTCCATGACCGGCGGGAATTACACCGTCGACTACGACGCCGTACCAGCCTGCGTCTTCATGAACCCCGAGGTGGGGACCGTGGGGCTGACAGAAGAGGAAGCCCTTGCCCGGGGCGGGGAAATCGTCTCGGCGAAAGCCTATTTCGCCGCCAACGGCATGGCCCTCTCCCTCGGAGAAAGCGACGGCTTCGTGAAGGTGGTGGCCAGGGCTTCGGACAAAACCCTCCTCGGAGTCCACATCATGGGCCCGGAGGCAGCCTCCGTCCTCGGGGAAGCCGCCCTCGCCGTCTCCAGGAAACTTACCGCCGGGGACGTGGCCCGTTCGGTCCACGCCCACCCAACCCTGTGCGAATGCTTCCGGGATGCCTGCCTGCGCGTTCTGGAGAAGGAGAAATAGGCGGCAGGTCTACCGCTCGTCGATCACCGGCTTGATGTCCGCCACGGGCGTGCCGTCCAGGGCCTCCAGGGGAGCCACCCGGAGACGGCCGCCCTCCCTCTCCAGCAGGGTCACCCGGTGAAGGCCGATGGGGTTCGGCCTCGCGGGGGATCGTGTGGCGAAAACACCCTTCAGGGGCGCTTCGGGATTCCTCCTGGGATGCACCTGAAGAACCGACCTGTCAGCCAGATGCAGCCAGGTCAGCACCAGCAGCTCCCGCCCCGCTTCCAGACCGTCCAGCCCCTCCAAAAAGGCCGGAAAAATCTCGATCTCCGCCCCGGGCGCGTCCTCGAATCCCTGCCTCGGACAATCCTCCTGCCTTTTCAGGGGCGAATGAACCCTTCCAATGGGCTCCACTCTCATGTCACCATAATCCACATTCCAGACCTCCTCCGTCATCCTGATAAGCCCATTCTCCGGCATGGCGTGTCCCGCCGGCTCCGCTCCATTCTATAGCACTTTTCTTGATCAGCATATATCAAATTCTTCATCCTCTTTTTTATAAAACGACTGTTTCCGGCAGGCTGTTTCATGATGTACAATGCCGGGGAGAGAAACCACTGGTTCAATTCATACCACCAAGGAGGCACCAGGGAATGAAAGCCATACTCGCAGGAGCCCTCGAAACCGGGCTCGGAACCGTACTGTCCAACGTGACCGTTTTCGTTGAAAACGGCAAAATCGCCGATATCGCCGAAGGACTCGACCCCAGGAACGCGGACGAGGTGATCGACGCATCGGATATGATCGTCACCCCCGGGCTCATCGACGCCCACACCCATATGGGCACCTACTGCGAAGGCTTCCCCGAGAGCATGGCCGACGCCAACGACATGGTAAACCCCGTGGCTCCCCACCTCCGGATCCTGGACGCCATCTACCAGGACGACACGGCCTTCGCCGACGCCCTCTCCGGGGGAGTCACCTGCGTCCAGACCCTGCCCGGGAGCGGCAACGTCATCGGCGGCCAGGGAGCCATCATCAAGACCTCAACGGCATCGGGGGGGCGGAAGAAAACGGTGGACGAAATGGTGGTGAAGGCCCCCTCCTCCATGAAGGCCGCCCTGGGCGAGAACCCGATCCGGGTCTACAAGGAGAAGCAGAAGCTCCCCAACACCCGCATGGGCAACGCCGCCCTGCTCCGCCAGGCCTTCGTGGAGGCGGAAAACTACCGGAACAAAATGATCCAGGCCAGGACCAAGAACGAGCCGGCGGAACGGAACCTCCAGCACGAAGCGCTCCTCCCCGTGCTCGACGGGGACCTTTCCCTCTGCGTCCATGCCCACCGATGCGACGACATCGCCACGGCGGTCCGCATCGCGGGAGAGTTCTCCATCCCCTTCACCGTGGAGCACTGTACGGAAGGACACCTCATCGCCCCCTTCCTGGCGGAGAAGAACGTTTTCGCCGCCGTGGGTCCCACCCTCACGGGCAAGCCCAAGATCGAGCTGCGGAACAAGACGTGGGACACCCCCCTCGCCCTCTGGAAGGCCGGGGTCCACTTCTGCATCATCACCGACCATCCCGTGGTGCCCATCGAGCATCTCTCCGTCTGTCTCTCCCTGGCCGTCCGGGCCGGGCTTCCCCGGGAGGAGGCCCTCAAGGCGGTGACCATCTATGCCGCGGAACATCTCGGCATCGCGGACCGGGTAGGTTCCGTCGAAAGGGGCAAGGACGCAGACCTGGTGATCTGGGACGGCGATCCCCTTGACGCCCGGAGCAGGGCCGTGGCCACCATCATCGACGGGGAAACCGTCTACTCGAGAAGCTGATCCATCCCCCGGCAGAGTACGCCCCGGAAGAAGGAGGAATGCGGGTTGGATACGCTCCACTTCATCACCATCACGGGGATCGACCATTACTACGGCAAGACCCCCTTTGAAATCGGACGGATCGCAAGGATCTCCAAGGAGCCGGAAAACCCCCACGATCCCGAGGCCATCCGCGTGGAGCTGCCCGTCATCGGCACCATCGGCTACGTGGCGAACAGCACGAACACCGTCTACCGGGGCACGGCCAGCGCGGGGCGCATCTACGACAAGATCGGCGACTACGCTTTCGCCCGGGTCTTCTTCGTCACCCATTCCAGCGCCATCGCCCTCGTCCTCTCGCCGGACGAGGTGGAGGAGATCGATGCCGGGAAGAAGGTCATCTTCACTGTGAACGACGAGGAGGAGGCCCCCGCAGATGACGGCTAGGAGCGGGGCGGCGAAGAGTTTTTAATAAGAGCATTTCATCCAAAGAAATACCTGACATTGAAATCCGGGTTTTTATGTCCCGAAAAAGGGAACGACAGGGCCTCTGTCACAAAGACCTGTCGTTCTCTTTTTTTACCCTCAGATCGTACCGGTTTCCCCACGCCTTCACCGTGCCGATACGCTCCTCAGGCAAACTGGACAGCGCATCTGCACCGAAAGTGTTTTCCCTGCCGGTATCAGCGAGGACGAAGCTTGCCTCGTCCCCTCACCCGTTCACCTGGGCCCGCAGGCAGACGTTTCCCGCCGTTCCGGTGAACAGCAACGGATCCGCTCTCGCGGACTTTGAAGTGCCTGATCTGCGACAGCAGTTCCTCTCCTCTCGAACGCATTTCCCGGGCCTGGTTCGACACGCCTTCGGAAGCCTTTGCCGTCTTCTCCGAGGCGTCGGCGATTTTATGTATCAACCCGGAGATTCTCATTGTGCCCTGTGTCACCTGATCCATGGCAGAGGCCATTTCACCGCTGGAGGCAGCCTGCTCCTCCGAGGCCGCGGCGACACTTGCTATGGCCCTGATAACACGATCGATCTCTTCCAGGGCTCCCTGTAGTTCTGTACCCGCCTGCTGTGCCCGGGTGATCATTTCTTTCATGATTGTTCCCGTCTCCTCGGTGACCCCGACGGCACCCCGGGTGCTGCTTTCCAGGGAAGCGATGAGCTTGGAGACTTCGCCCGCCGCCTTGTTCGACTCCTCGGCAAGCTTCCGGACTTCCTCCGCGACGACGGCGAAACCTCGCCCCGCCTCTCCGGCCCGTGCAGCTTCTATTGCCGCATTGAGAGCCAGAAGATTCGTCTGATCGGCAATAGAGACAATGACGCCGACAAATCCTGCTATGTCATTCACGGCCGCAGCAAGCCTGCCGATCACCTCGGCGTTCGTCATGGTCTTTTCTCCGGCCATGCCGAGTTCACGGACAACCTCGTTGACCTTCCTGCCGGCTGCCACAGCTGTCTTTCCTGCTTTTTCCCCCGCAACGGAGCCTTCCGCGGCGGCTTTCGACATGGACTGGGCACTGCCTGCGACCTCCTGGACTCCCGCTGTGGTCTCCTCAATAGAGGCGCTGTTTGACTCTGAAAGTTCAATGACCTGTTCAAGGCTGCTCCGCACCTGTTCTACCGAGGTGTTAGTGTCCCCGGAGAGGACAGCAAGAGATTCCGCCATCGCTGAGACAGCTTCGGCAACCTTTCGGATGCTCAGAACCGCCGTCGCCTGGGAGGCGATCATTTCGGAAAGGGCGTCTGCCATTTCACCTATTTCATCCCGGGAACTGATGCCGAACTCCTCCCGCAGAATGGTAAGATCCCCCTGCCGCGCCCGTCCTGCCAGCTCACCGACTTTCCGCACCGGTTTTGCTATCCACCGGGCTATCAGCCAGACGGCCGCGACGACAGCCAGGATACCGATACCTGCGAGGAGAACCGTGATTCTGAGAAGCCGCCTGGACGAGGCCATAACCTCTTCCTCCAGTATCACCGAGCCAAAGGACCACGGCGTTCCCGTATCTCCGATGTGCACCGGAGCGAAGGCCTTGAGAGTCATCGAATTCACCGCAGCCGACCATTCTTCACCAAACCAGCTCTCTCCTGCCTGAATACGCCTGAGGAAGGCGTCTCCGCCAGGCTGCTGCGTCTCGCCTGCAAGGTCCCCCACTCTCTCCGGCTCTTTATGGCTGGCGACAATCCCGTCGTGGGAGATGAGGCGGCCGAAACCCGTATCGTAGAGCTTGAGCTGTGAAGTGATCGGATGGATGGAATCCATCAGGATGTCCACACCCACCACGCCGAGCGCTTTCCCCTGCGATATGGCGGGAACGACGAGGCTGGTGACAAGCACCTTTTTACCGCCGAGCTGATCCTCCTCGTACGGTTCGAGGATCGTCTCCCTGCCTCTCCGCATCGGAATGGTGTAGTAGTCGTTCTCACCAGGAACATCGTAATCTGCCAGCGGTTCGAAAACTATCCCGCCCTCATTTCGGTACCAGTAAGGGATGAAACGCCCGGAGGCGTCGTGATCCTCCGTTCCGGCGAAGTCTCTGTCCTTCCCGTCGAAGGCATCCGGTTCCCAGCAGGACCAGATGCCCAGAAATCTCGGGTTTTTTTCCAGGGTGACACGCAGAATCTGCCTGGCCTGCTCCCGGTCTGCCGTGCCGTTCTCCACTGCGCCTTCGAGGAAGTGCACCAATGTTCGGGCGACCTCCAGGGCCGATTCGAACTGAAGTTTCATCTCCTTGGCATACTCTCTCGAAAGGGAAAGAGACAGCTGCCGTGCCTGTTCCATGCTCTCCCGGCGGTTGATGTAAGTGACCGAGCCGATAATGACGACAAAAACCAGAAGCACCGAAGAGAGGACGAACAACGTGACTTTTCCCTGAAGCCCCAACCGAATTCTCATTCCGGAAATTCCTCCCGAACCTGGTGTGTGAGATGTGAAAAAAGGTTGTTTAAATCCTTTTATGGATGCTCTTTCGAACCTGCTGAAAGCAGGATTTGGAAAAAAGCAGCGGAGGAATCCTCGGAACGTTTTGAGCACCTGCAAAAAGGCCATGCAGCTGAAATAAAACAGTTCCTTCCGCCATGACAGGCAGGTCTGTCATGGCAGTTTTCTGAAAATGTACACTGTGGTGAAATGAAGGACCCTTTGTTCGTCTCCTTTGATCAGCGTTTTTCATTGCAGGAAGCAAAGGATCTCAAACGTTCGCTTTCAAGGTGGCTTCACTCCCTGGGCGGGACCGGGACAGTGAGGCTTCCCTCGGGCAGGACCATATAGGAGAGGTCCTTTCCCCTTTCCTGCTCGAAGAGCCGCAGGGCCTCTTCCACCGACGGCACTTTTACGGCGAAGAGCTTTTTCACCTCCGCCCAGTCCATGGACGTGACCATGTAGACCGTCTTCTCCGCGGCGACCTTGGCGAACCCGAAGGCCTTGTGGCCGCCCATCTTGAAATCGCTCCGGATGCGCTTCACGATATCTTCCGGGCAGGACGCGGCATTCATCCACTCCTCGAACACGGCCTCGCCGTACCCTCCGGGACAGTCGGCCACCAGCACGATGGCGCCGCCCTTCTTCGTGGCTTTGTCGGCATGGTCAAGGGCCTTCTGGGCCTGGTACATGTTTATGTCCCTGGGGTGTCCGCAGGCACCGGCGACGGCCACGTCCGCAAGCCCCTCCACGGGAACCTCGTACAGGCTCGCCGAGACCGCCACTGCCTCCCTCCACGCCTTCACCACGTCACCGGCGGCGACCTTCACCACGTCCTTCTTCTCGTTAACCACCACGTTGAGGATGAAATCCACGCCCACCATCTGCGCAGCCTCGATCATCTCTAGGTTCACCGGGTTGGAGTCCAGGTCCGGGAGGGCGTCCATGAGCTCCACCATCCGGGAATGGTTGCGCTCCACCGTCTCCTTCCACGCCACTCCGGGCAGGATGGACTTCCGGCCGCCCGAATATCCGGCGAAGTAGTGGGGCATGACCACCCCGAGAGAGAGGACGAAATCGGCCTCCGCCACCAGCCGGTTGATCTTCAGCTCCGCTCCCGTGGAGAGGGTACCGATGGAAACGAGGCTCTCCAGGTCGTCAGCCGCATGGGAGACGATCCCGAACCGCCGGACGATCTCTTCGCCGTACACCTGGAGGTTCTGGTCGTCCGTGTGGGGGTCGTGGATGCCCGTGGCCACGAGAAGGGTGACCATGTCATCGGTGATCCCCGCCCGGGCAAAGCGGGAGAGCACCGGCGGAAGCAGAAGGTCGTAGGGCGTGGGGCGGGTTATGTCATTGACGATCAGGACAATTTTCCGTGGCTGTTTCCTCTGAAGGAGTTCCAGAAGGGGAGGAGTCCCCACAGGGCTGTCCAGCGCCTCCTCCACGTCCCGCAGGGTGCAGGGCCTCAGGTTGGTCTCCGGCGGAAGGATCACCTGGAGGATCCTGGAATCCTCAAGGGAGAACGTCTCGGTCCCCCTGCCTCTTTTGAGCTGAAAATCCATCTCCATTCCCCCTTACCTGGTCCGGAGAACCGGGCCCCCGGTCTCCGCTTCTTCCAGTTGAGCCACGGAGCGGGACACGTCGGTCTCCCCCGCGCAGGCAAGATCCTTTTCAAACCCAAGAGCAAGGATTCTCCGGCCGTGGACGGACCGCCGGAGAATAGCCGCCATGTCGCGTCCGCCCGACCGCCAGACGTCCAGGGCCATGACCGCCCCGTCCTGGAGCTCGGCATCCCCTCGCCGCAGGAGGAGCTCCACGAGCAATCCGGCACAGGCCGTGTCATCCAGGGCGGCCCGTCCGTGGAGCCCGGCGCAGAGAATGCCCACCGATCCGCCGTCCTTCAGGGAGGCATCGAGGACCGCAGAGGCGTTCCGGGCACATACCGGCCGCACCGGTTTTCCGGAAGCGGCGGCCTTCAGGAGGGCCCTCGTTCCATTGGTGGTGGCCATGACGGCCTCCGGCCGCCTGGAGGGGCCGTATTCCAGAAGCTCCAGGGGAGAGTTTCCCAGGTCGAACCCGGCGGGAGGAAGGGCGTTCCGCTCCCCCATCAGGAGAGGATTCCGGCCTTCCGCCGCCAGCCGGTCCCGCAGCAGAAAGGCATCCTCTACAGAGGGGCACGGATGGAGAATTTTCCCGCCTCCGTCGAAGAAGGCGCACATGGTGGTCGTGGCCCGAAGAATGTCGATCACCAGCCAGCTGTCCGCCTCCGGAAGGATCTCCTCCGGTGAAAGAACCACGTCCGCCTTCACGGTCATGGTCTGGCTGCGAACTTTTCCGCTTCCTCCACGAGACGGAGGAACAGGGGAAGCATCTCGTCCCCTCCGGACATCATCATCTCCGGGTGCCACTGGACACCCACCACGAAGGGCTCTCCCTCCATCTCGAGAGATTCCACCACGCCGTCCATGGCCCGGGACGTGACCTTCAGTCCCCGCCCCACGTCCTTCACAGCCTGGTGATGGTAGCTGTTCACCGGGAAGGTCATTCCAAGGAGTTCGGCGATCACCGATCCCTCCTCGGCCACCACCGTGTGGCTCGGGCAGGAGCGCTTCCTGTTCTGGGAATGCTTCACGAAAGAATCGGGAATTTCCGAGAGATCCTGGTAGATGGTGCCGCCGCAGGCCACGTTCAGGAGCTGGATTCCCTTGCAGATGGCCAGAACTGGCCGGCCCTTCGCCAGGGCCGTCTTTATGGTGCGGAGCTGGAAAATGTCCGTGTCCCGATAGACGAACTCCAGGGCCCGGTGAGGCTCTTCGCCGTAGAGCAGGGGGTCGATGTCATATCCTCCCGAAACGAGAAGGGCATCCACATGCTCCGTCTGCCTCTCCGCCACATCCTGGCCCCGCACCACGGGAACCATGAGGGGAATGCCCCCGGCACGCTCCACGGCGGCCACATAGTCGTTGTTCACATAGCTTCTCTCCAAGCCGGGAGAAAAGCCTCCCTGCTCCACGAGAAGGTTCCCCACAATACCGATCACCGGTCGGCCCATGCTGATTTCCTCCAATGTTTACGATTCGGCGGTTTTCCCGCCCCTTTCAGTATAGCGCCGGGGGTGTCTTTTTCAAGTTGACATCACAGGAAGGGAGGAGAATAATACCCCCCATGACCTGGGGAGAACGGGCCGGATGCAGCCCGGACAAGCTCCCGCCGGAGGAGAGTCGCCGCCATGAAGCCCATCCTGTCCTCATTCGCCCTGATCGCCTCGGGCCTGCTGTTCGGGTACGGAATCCGCCGTCTTTTCGAAAAGGGCTTCCTCGGCCCCGATGAACGGCTCGGCCTAATCCGGTCCTTTCTGCAGCGCCTCGTGCTGCTGGGCCTCGGACCGCTGACCTTCGTCGGCGCCCTCTGGATCGTGGAGATCCGGGAGCCGAAAATCGCCCTTCTCGCCCTCATCGGGGCCTTCTGCCACATCTTCGGGGGTGCTGCCGCAGCGGCGGGGGCCCGCCTGTTCCGCATGGCCCCGCCCCAGGCGGGAGCCTTCTTCTGCTGCGGCTTCTTCACCAACGTGGGGGCCATCGGAGGGCTGGTGATCTTCCTCTTTCTGGGCGAGGAAGGCTACGCCATGATGCCCCTCTTCAAGCTCCTGGAGGAACTCGTCTATTACGGCATCGGCTTTCCCGTTGCCCGGCTCTACGGCACTGGACAAAAGACGGCCGCGGGAGGCAGCCTTCTTCCCCGCCTTCTCCGGGATCCCTTTCTCAGGGTGGCCATTGGAGGACTGCTCCTCGGAACCTCTCTCAATCTGTCGGGCATTCCGAGGCCTGCAGTCTATGGGTCCCTGAACAGGCTGCTCATACCCCTCAGCACGGTGCTCCTCCTCGCCTCCATCGGCATGGCCATGAGGTTCGGGAAGACTGCGGCCTGGCTGAAGGAAGGCCTCGCCCTCACCGCCCTGAAATTCCTTCTCGTCCCTGCAGTCTGCGTCTCCCTCGGAGCCCTGGCCGGCCTGGGCGGCATTGCCGGAGGGCTTCCGCTAAAGGCCGTCCTCGTCTTTTCATCCATGCCCGTGGCCTTCAACGCCCTCGTTCCGCCGTCGCTTTACGGTCTCGACCTCGACCTGGCGAACAGCTGCTTTCTCATCTCGGTGCTCGGGCTGGCAGCGCTGCTGCCGGTCCTGCACTTCGCCCTTGGCCTGATGTAATACCTGCTACATCTCCACGAGCTCCACCCTGCGGTTCTTCGCCCGCCCCTCCTCCGTCCTGTTCGACGCCACGGGGGCGAGCATCCCCACCCCTGCCGGGATGAGCCTCGATGCAGCAATGCCGTAGTGATCCCGGAGGGATTTCACCACCGCCTCCGCCCGTCTCCGGGAAAGGCCCATGTTGTACTCCCGGTCTCCCGTGCTGTCCGTGTGGCCCACGATAAGCCCCCGGAGGTCCGGGAAGGCTTTCAGGAGCTTCGCCATTTCCTCCAGGGCGGGCTTCGATTCGGGCTTGATGTCAGCCTTGTCGGTGTCGAAGTAAATACCGTAGAGGGCGATCCTCCCGCTGGTCTCCAGTCCCTGGGCCATCTCCTCTGACGTGACCACCGTCATTTTGGTCTCCATGGGCTTCGTCTCCACGATGTCCACCCGGCAGTAGGTCCGGCCCTTCTCCATTTTCGTCTCGGAGCCCCAGAAATTGTTTTCAAAGGCGCACACCGTCACATAGACGTTTCCCTCCGGGCGGACAAGACGGGCCGAGAGGAACTGCTGGTTCTTCGTCCGCTCGTCCCCGGGGATGGGGTAATGCCTGTCCCTGCCGTACAAAGTCTCGGCGAAGCTGTCGTAGGGACCGAGCTCATCCTTCGAACCGGAGAAGAGAATGTCGTACCTCTTTTCCTTCAGCTCCCCCTCGTAGTTCCGGAACACCTCCAGGGCGCTCCTTCCCGCAGGGGCGACGTACAGAAGCCGCGTGGTCCTGCCCTCCGCCTTCTCGGAAGCGGTGAAGACATAGCGGCCGTCACGGTAGACCGTCTTCCCCAGAGGGATGACCGTGCTGTCGTACTCCTTCGCCTCGTATTGAACGATGAAGGATCCCTCGTACCGGCGCAGAAGAGGCGAATCCTTTCCGCCCTTCAGGTCGGCCCCGAAAGCCGCCTGCACTGAGAGAACCGCCAGGAACAGCGCTGCGAACATCCGGCCCTTGAAGGCCATGAAACCCCCTCCTCATTGTTTCGGAATTATCTGTCACATTGTATCACGGCTCTGTGGAAAGCATTTCACGGCCTATTTTCCCTCGCAGAAAATTTATCCGGGATACTCTTTTCTTCGGAAAATCTACCGGGGTCACTTTTTCGTTGAAAAACGGAATTTAAGGGTATACTAATAAGATATCCATTCGACAGGCAGGTGCAGACCGTCATGAAAGGAATCGGGGCCTCTCCGGGCATAGCCATTGGCAGGGCAGTCATTCACTGGAAAGAACAGATCGACATCCTCCGGGAGTTCGTCGAGGAGCCGGAGCGGGAGCTCGAACGCTTTCGGACGGCCCTCGAGTTCGCCGGGGAGCAGATCCGGGAGACCTACTCCAGGGTCCTTGAAAGCGTCGGCCCAGGCGAGGCGGCCATCTTCAGGTCCCACGGCATGATGCTGAAGGACCCCGATTTCGTCGGCCAGATCGAGCGCATGATCCTTGACGGCAGTGTCAACGCCGAATGGGCGGTGAAGCAGGTGGCCGACAGCCTCATCCAGATCTTCGAAAGCATGGGGAACGACTATATGAAGGCCCGCTCCGACGACGTAAAGGACATCTCCGACCGGGTGATCAAACTGCTCCTCCAGGTCGGCGGAATCGACCTCTCGAATCTCAGGGAACCCTCCATCATCGTAGCGAGAGAACTCACTCCCTCGGATATCTCCCAGATGGACAGGGAGATGACCCTCGGCATGGTGTCGGAAACGGGAGGCAAGACCTCCCACACTGCCATTCTCGCCAGGACCCTCGAAATTCCCGCCGTCATGGGGGTAAGGAAGCTGCTGGACGAAGTGGAAAATGACGACCTCATGATCATCGACGGCGAAACTGGACAGGTCTTCGTAAACCCCGACGGGGAGACGGTGGAGCGCTACCGGGAGCGGCTGGACCGGTACGAGTGCTTCAGGAAAAGCCTCACCGAAGTCCGGGGGATGAAAACGGTCACCCTTGACGGCGTGGAGATCGAGCTGGAGGCAAACGTGGCCTCCCCGAAGGACCTGGACGACGTCTTCAAGAACGACGGCGAAGGGGTGGGGCTCTACAGGACGGAATTTCTCTATTTCGACAGCTCCCTCCTCCCTCCCGAGGACACCCAGTTCGAGCAGTACAGGGACGTTGTGGTGGCCATGACGGGCCGGCCGGTGGTCATCAGGACCCTCGACATAGGGGGAGACAAGAAGCTGGACTACCTTTCCATCCCCGAAGAGCAGAACCCTTTCCTGGGCTACCGGGCCATCAGGCTCTGCCTGGACCGGCAGGAGATTTTCAAGGTCCAGCTCCGGGCCATTCTCAGGGCCAGCGCCTTCGGGCAGGTCCGCATTCTCTTTCCCATGATCTCGAGCCTCGAGGAGCTCCGCTCCGCAAAAGCCATCCTTGAGGAGACAAAGGAAGACCTCCGCTCCCTGGGAGTACCCTTCGACGAATCCATCCAGTCGGGCATCATGGTGGAGGTGCCGTCGGCAGCCATCCTCTCCGACCATTTCGCCAGGGAAACCGACTTCTTCAGCATCGGGACCAACGACCTCATCCAGTACGCCGTGGCGGTGGACAGGGGGAACGAAAAACTCTCCCACCTGTATTCCCAGTATCACCCCGCGGTGCTCCGCCTTATAAAAACAGTTCTCGACAACGGGAAGGCGGCGGGAATCCGGGTCGGGATGTGCGGCGAATCCGCCGGAGACCCGAAGCTCATCCCCATCCTCCTCGGCATGGGACTCACGGAATTCAGCATGAATCCCTCGTCCATCCTCCAGGCCCGGTGGATCCTCCGGAACCTCAGGAAGGGAGATCTGGAGGAGGCGGCCCTGAAGGCCCTGTCTCTGGGCACGGCAGAAGAGGTGGAGGAATATTGCTCCAGATTGCTCCAGACCCTCAACCTCTGCCGCTGAAGGAAAAGGGGGCTTCCCCCTTCCGGAAGGATTATAATAACGCCATGAACGATGCCGCCCGCACCGAACGGGAATCTCCGCCCCTGCCCGAGATGCTCCGCCCCCTTTTCTGGGATGCGGAATGGTCGGCTGTGGATTTCAACAGGAACAGGACAGCGGTGATCGAACGGATTCTGAACCTCGGAAACGAGGAACAGCTCGCCTGGCTCCGGAGGAATGTATCGCTGGACGAAATCCGGGCCGTGGTGGCTTCGAGCAGGCGGCTGAGCAGAAAGACGGCCCGGTGCTGGCAGAACTTCTTCGGACTCAGGGAGGAGGAAATGCGATGTTTTGGGATGTTCTCGACAAACCCAGACAATCTCTTCTAAAGAGCATCGTCGCCACCCCGCCCATCCCGGGGGCCTACCTTGCGGGAGGAACTGCCCTGGCCTTGCAGTACGGCCACCGGCTGTCAGAGGATTTCGACTGGTTTCTGCCCGAAAGCTTCGACCCCGGGAAACTGCCCGCCCTTCTCGAACCCTTCGGGACAGTCTCCGTGGCGGAGACCCACGCCGGAACTTTCCACGGATGGATCGACGGAATACGGGTGACCTGGCTCCATTACCCCAACCCCCTTCTGGACCCCCTCCAGCAGGTGCCGGACCTTCCCGGACTTCTGCTCTCCTCCCCCCGCGACACGGGGCTCATGAAATGGGCCGCCCTTTCCGACCGGGGCGCCCGGAAGGATTTTCTCGACCTCTACGAACTGGCCCTCCAGGGAGTCACCCTCGAAGAGCTCTTCCTCCTCCTCCCCAGAAAATTCCCCGGACGGCGCCTCAACCTTTACCATATGATCAAGGGACTGAGCTACTTCGACGACGCCGAGCACGACCCCTGGCCCGTCATGCTCAGGGATGTGAGCTGGAGCGCCCTCCAGCGGTATTTCCTCTCCTCCCAGACGAGACTGCTCCGGTCCCTCCCCTGACGGGAACAGCACGCCTCAACACGGTCTTCCGGCACCTTTCCTTCAGCCGAGGGACAGCTCCGGAGGAAGGACGGCTTCCCGGCCGGCCGGAAACGGGAGTCGAAGAAAAGAAATGACAGGGCCGGAAACCCTGTCATTTTTTCTCTGTCTTTTCACCGTCCCGGAATTTTCTTCAGGAGCGTTTTACCTTTTTTTCAACAATACAACCGGAAGGAACAGCAGCACAGCAAGAGGCGCTGCACCCGCTGCGGAGCATCCCCCCCCGTCGGGGCTGCCCACCGTAATGATTTTCGCCGCGGTGCGTCCTTGGGGGTTCTCGTCGTCGGCAGCCGGCAGGATGTCCGACGTGACGATCATCTGCAGCGGGAACGTCCTGTCGATGTCAGGCGCGGTGTAGAGCATGCGGACGACGTGCTCCGTGCCGTTTTTAAGCAGGGGGATGGTCCGGTGGCTGACAAACCCCTTGTCGTCCCGCAGAAAAACGGACACGTAGAGAAGGGTGCTGTCCTTTATCCCCTGGGCGTGGTCGAACCGGATCGTCCCCTGGACTGCTGCGGTCCTTCCCGGGTCGAGATGCGCCGTTTCCTCTCCGAAGGTGCCGTCTTCGTTCAGCGGCCGTATGGACATGGAACCGGGAAGGATGTTCAGCCGCCCGCCCAATGCCGCACTTTTCAGGAGCCTGCCGCCGCTTTCGGATGCCGAGGCCGTCCGGGTGGAACTCACGAAGTTTGCAGGGTCATACACGCCCACCAGGATATGTCCCTGGTCGTTGTTCGTCTGGAGATTCCCTCCGTCGGTGGTGAGAGAAACGTGCAGATACCCCACCGCCTGGGTGCTGCGGGTGGTGAAGACCTTGGTCAGGTCCGCCCAGTTGTTGGTTGTTCCGCTGTCCCGTCCCGGGATGGATGGAATCGTCCTGGAGCCTAGAAGGGTGGCCTTGCTGATATCCGGCAGGTCGGTGCTCGAGGTGATGGGCTGGAAACTGAGGGTGACGGTGACGTTGCCGGTGGGAACGAAGCTGTAGTTGTACACCCGCAGGTGTGCGGTCACCTCGGTGTTGATGGGCATGACCTGGCCGCTCACGCCGCCGGAGCCGACAATTGTCGCTCCCTCGAAATGGAGGGCCCGCATCCGCCCCGCGTCTCCGGGGAAGGGGTTTTCCTGCCATTTCCCCGCGTTGATGACCCACTGCCGGGGCAGGTTGAGGGCAGGGTCGGCGGTCGCCTTGTACGGCGAACCGGGTCCCCAGATCTGGGAATAGAGTTTGGCAAGTCTCGAGACCGCGTAGGCGAAGGAGATGGTGCCGGTATCGCTCGCGTAAATTGCTGCATCCACGGTGAACTGCTGGTCGGAGGGGGTCATTCCCGAAGGGCTTGCGTAGCTGGCTACGCCCGGCCATGAGACGGTTATTCCGCCCAGCTTGCTTTTGTCCGATGTGGTGATGGTGTCCGAGCCGTAGGAATAGTCACCATGAACACCGAAGTGTCCTGTCACCTTATAGAACTTGCCCCGGCTGGGAAGGTTGAGTTTTGCGTATCCGGAAACGGTGTTCTTGAGCGAATCCAGTACATCATCATGTCCAATGACCTCCATGGTGAAGTTCGACTGTGTGCTGTCCACGTTTCCCATGATCTGCCCCGTGCTCTTGGCAAGAACGAGGCCGTTGATGTCCTCCCAGAAGTCATCAGGGAGCTTCGATGCCGCACCCTGGGGGTAGTCCCTGGTCTGCTCCAGTGTCCTGGGGTAGGAGAACAGGTTCAGCCCGTTGTGCCACGGATCGTACCAGTCGACCTCCTTCCCGGCTGTGGAGGAGAAACTCGACTGGATGACCCTGGGGACGATGAACTGGACGAATTTTCTGTACGTCACGCCGTCCTCTGTTACAAATGCCTGGGACTCGGGCAGAAGAACCGGGTAGCGCCAGACGTCGTGGGTGTTGGCCCGGAAATACACCTGGTCGTCGTACTGGGCAGTGGCTGACAGGCTGGCCGTAGTGGTGACCGTGGTTCCATAGGTATGGGCGTGGGCGGCCTCTCCGGCATATTCCAGCCCGGCTTCGAAGAGGGTGGTGTTCTCTTTCCGGTGATGGACCTGCGCGACCGAAATCCCTACGGACGCGCCCCAGTGCCCCTCGCTTGTTTTCGTGGTGAGGGTCGTCTCGGAGTCCGATGCCTTGCCCATCATCGTCGTCGAATACCCGTTGAGCACCGCGAAGGAGTCCATGATCCTGGTCGTGCCCCCTTCGGAGAGGACGTCCCAGTGCCTCGGGGGAGCCTGGATTATGAAGACCGGCTCGATGTTGTCGTAGACGGTGAAGCCGGTGGGCTCTCCCAGGACCATGCTGTCCCCGTCGATATCGGCGGCGGTGATCGTGGGCACCACATTGCCTGCCATCGCCCCGTCAGCCCTGGTGCCCTTGGCGGTAAGCGCCAGCCCGTCGGTCCCGTTCCAGGAGAAAATGCCCCACCGGAGCCCTTCTTTGCCGGAGGAGCCTGGAAGGGTGGATACAAGGCCGATCTGCTTTTTGAGTATTTCGGTCTCGGGATAGGCGAACATCCCTGTGTTCATGGAAAAACGCACGTAACTGGAGTGCATGGTCCAGGTGCTGTCATAGTCGGTCAGACAGTAGCCGTACTTGGTCCCCATTCCTGTAAGAACTACCACGCCTTCGGTCACCGGCCATTTGTGCACGTTGATATGGAGCCTGTTTACATTTCCGGCTTCGGTGTGCACATAGACAAGCTCATCGAAACCGTCGCCGTCGAGGTCGTCGATGGACGCCTCCACTGCGGGGCACGAACTGGACGCCATTTTAGCACCGGAGCTTATCTGCACACCCCTGACCGGCCGCGTGACTTCCCCGTTGACGATCTTCCAGACATCGAGATAGAGCTTTGAATTCTGGTAGAGCGCCGGGGTCGTGCTGTAGAGCACGGCCAGCTCGTCGAAGCCGTCGCCGTCCAGGTCCCCCATGGCGACCGTGGCGCTGTCGTATTGAAGGTACCATTTGCCGGCGTTTTCGGAAAGCGCGTAAAACCACTCCCACTCCGGAGCGTCGACACCATTGTACGTCAGCCGGATGATCCTCAGCCGGTTGTTGTGTGCAAGCCCGTCGGGAGCCTTGACCATGGTGTAGTACAGGGCCACTTCAGGATTTCCGTCTCCGTCCATGTCTCCGATCGCTGTCCTGACGCTGTTTGCGGGCTTGACATCCGTGAGCCCCCCCACGACGTTTGTCCCGAGGGTGTAAGAGGCATCCGTGTTCTGCCAGACTCGGGGCGTTCCCAGACCCCTGCAGGCCTCGTACAGTGACTTCCCGTCCACAAAGACAAGCGAATTTCTCATATTCTCAAAATCATCGGCGCCTCCTGGGTTAGTGATGAAGTTCATCAGCCAGTCCGTGTAGCCGTCCTTGTTCCAGTCCCAGGCAACCATGTCGTGGGCCACGTTCTGGTCCAGGGCGGGAGCGTATATTTTCGAGAGGTCCGCTTTGAACTTGTACTTATAGTAGGGCCGGTGAATGCCGGTGATCAGCACCCTTCCGATGCGCCCCACGGTTCCCGTCGTTTCGTTCCTTCCGGTAAGCTCCATCCAGAGGAATGTATTGTTCTCGTCAGCATCCGCCCTCGTCAGGTACGACGTGCAGATGACCCCCGTCGGAACCTTGGTGAAGGTCTGTGTCCCCATGAAGTCATCGGGGATGGTCCTCGTCTGCGGAACGAGCCCGAAGGCCTGGGACTGGGAGAAGACCAGGCTGTTGAGTGACAGGAGTCCAATCTTCACTGCAAGGTTCGCCTTTGTCGTGGTTATCACATTGGTCCCGTAATAACCGGAAAGGTCGGTCTCCAGGTTTTCCGTCTGCCCCCGGAAGGTTTTCAGACCGAAGTCCGTGTCCATGAAGGAGATGATCGCCCTGTGTTTGGTGATCATGACTTTCTGCCACTCCGAAGCAAGAGGTTCGGGGGGCGGATCTTCCGCCGACACGATTCCGGCGGTCCCCATAAAGCCCCAGATAACGGAAGCGGCGGCAAATACCGCCGCCAGCCTGCGAGAGGCCGCCCCGGCCTGTTTCCATATTCCTCGGCACATAATGACCCTCCCCTTTTGATCCCTTCCGGAAAGCAGCCTGTTTTCCGCGGCGGAAACGGGTACCGGCACCCCGCCTCGAATGATATTAAAAAGATCGATTTTTCAGAAGGTTAAATTATCGCAACTATACACCTTTCTTTTTTTTTGCGCCACAAAAAAAGCCCCGTCAATTGCCGCGGCGATCTTGCTCAGGAACAGAACTATCCCTTTTCCTGCAGCACTTTAGAGCCTTTTCCGGCGATGAAACCGGATCGGGCAACCCCTGCAGAGCAGAAGTGTACACTTGACAATTTACGAACAATATGGTTAAAACATGAATGGTGTATTCTATTCTCGTCCTGCCCTGTCGGGACAGAATCCGGGGGACCGCATGGAATACGTATCCGTCAGCCGTCTTAAATCGGGCATGGTGCTTTCCGGGGATCTTATCGCCCCGAACGGCCGGTTCATTCTGCCCAAGGGAGCCCGCCTGACCCCGAAGAACATCATGAGTCTCAAGATCTGGGGAGTCTCCGAGGTTCCTGTCGCCAAGGCAAAAGAACCGGAAGAACCGGGCGGGGATGACCTTCTCTATTCCTCCGCCGTCATGGAAGAAGCCCGGAAAATGGTGCTTGACCTTTTCTCAGGCATCCCGCCGGCCTCCTCCCTCATGGAGGAAGTATTCACCGTCGCCGTGAGAGTCAGCGCGGGACGGATCGCCGAAGGACTTCCCGCGAAAAGTCCGGAGACCTTCACCTTGTCCCTTCCTGTGAAACCCCGAATTTCCGACGAAAAAATCGACATGGAGGACATCCTCAGAACGGAAGTGGGTCTCTCGTCCTTTCCCGACGTATACTTCCGCGTTTCGGAGGCCCTCCAGTCCCCGAAGAGCTCCGTCTCCCACATTGCCGACCTCATCAGCAAGGACACCGCCCTTTCGGCCATCCTTCTCAAGCTGGCCAACAGCGCCATCTACGGTGTTCCCGGGAGAGTGGACTCCATATCCCGGGCGACCGCCCTTATCGGCGGACGGGCCCTTTCCCTGCTCGCCCTCGGCGTTTCCGCCATTCAGAACTTCAAGGATATTCCCGTGGAATGGGTCAACATGGAATCCTTCTGGAAACACTCCGTGTCCGTTGCGGTTATCGCCCAGATCCTCGCGTCGAAGAAAAACCCGAGGATCATCGAACAGGCTTTCGTAGCCGGGATGCTCCACGACATCGGGCGGCTCGTCCTTTTCCGGCACGCCCCCTTTACCATGGCGCGCCTCATTACGGCAGCGGCCGAGCGGAGGGCTCCCCTGACCATCATAGAGAAGGAGGTCCTCGGCTTCGACCATGGCGAGCTCGGCGGAAAGCTCCTGGAGCGGTGGAATTTCCCCTTGTCCCTCTCCGACATGGTCCTGCAGAGCCACGAAACGGAAGAACAGGTAAAGGATTTTCCCTCCGCCCTTCTGGCCGCCTCCGACGTTCTCGCGGCGACCATCGGCGAGGGGAACAGCGGGTCTCTTCACGCCTCCCCCATACCTGACAGCGTCTGGAAAGTGGTGGACCTTCCCTGTTCCGTAATCGACATGACTGCGCGGCAGGCACACCGGCAGATTTCCGAAATTTACAGCCTTTTCAAAGGCGGCGATGACGATGGAAAAACAGTTCCTCACTCTTGAAAAGCTTCAGAACAGGATCATTTCTCTGGAAGAAGAGCGCATTGCCGTCACCAACGCCCTCGACATCGCGCTCAAGATCAACGACATCCAGCCGGACGCCGCCGCGGAAGCCACGGTAGAGTCCATCCTCGCTCTCTGCTACGAGCGCACAGGCAAACTCATCGGTCTCAGGGGCGGAGCATTCTTCCTCTTCAGGGAGGAGGACGCAGGATTCCAGCTCGCTTTCGCCAGTTCCCCCGAGGCGAAAAAGAAGATCGAGAAGGAACTTCCCGCCCTCATCGACGACGGGACCCTCGCCTGGGTGGTCCAGACGGAGCGCGCCGTTACCGCCAGGCTCACCACGGGTGAGGACGCCTTTCTCCACGCACTCGCCACGCCGGGGCGGACCATGGGAGCCTTCATCGGAATCCTGAGGGACAGAAAAGAGGACATCCTCGACATCTGCTATGCCCTGCTCTCCATCTACTTCAGCCAGGTAGCGGGAGTCCTGCAGAACCGGGAACTCTTCCGCGTGGCGAAGAAGGAGAACAGCAGTCTGTCTTCCGCCGTCAACGTCCTTCGGGAGACGGAGGAAAAGCTCGTCTCGCTGAACCGGACCCTCGAGGAGATGGTCCGGGAGAGAACCCGGGAACTGGAGAAAATAAACGAACGGCTCCTGGCGGAGATCGCCGAGCGGAAGCGCAAGGAGGAAGCGCTGCTCGAAAGCGAGGAACTCTCCGCGAGCCTGCTCAATCACTCACCGAACCCCATCCTGGTGGTCAACCCCGACACATCGGTGAAGTACATCAACTTCTCTCTTGAACAACTCACGGGCTACTCCCTGGTGGAGGTCATCAACCGCAAGGCACCTTACCCCTGGTGGGGTGAAGACGACCTCCATTTCATGACGGAATACTACGGGATGGTCACCGCAAGGGGAGCATCAAAAAGAGAGCACCTTTTCAGGAAAAAAAACGGAGCCCCTCTCTGGGTCGAAGTCAGCATGACCACCATCTTCGGAGAGAACGGCCCGAAGTACTCCATCGCCAACTGGGTGGACATCACCGAGCGCAAGATGGCGGAGTCGGCCAGGGAACACGCCGAACAGCTTCTCACGGAGACGAACGCCAAGCTCCGGGACACCGTGGACGGCATCGTGGTCTCCATGGCCAAGGTGGTCGAGACCCGGGATCCCTACACAGCGGGCCACCAGGAGCGGGTCGCCCGGCTCGCCATAGCCATCGCACGGGAAATGGGGCTGCCCGAAGAGCAGGTCCGTGGCGTGGGCGTGGCGGCTGTTCTTCACGACCTGGGAAAAATTGACGTGCCTGCGGAGATCCTGAGCAAACCCTCCCGGCTGAAGGACAAGGAATACAGCCTCATCCAGGACCACTGCATTGCCGGATACGAAATTCTGAAGAACGTGGACTTCCCGTGGCCCGTGGCAAAAGCCGTGCTCCAGCACCACGAGCGAATGGACGGTTCCGGATATCCTTACGGAACGGGAGGGGATGACATCCTCATGGAGTCCAGAATTCTTGCCGTAGCGGATGTAGTGGAGGCCATGTCCTCCCACCGCCCCTACAGGCCGAGCCTCGGCCTCGAACAGGGTCTGGGGGAAATCACCAGGTTCCGCGGAAAGGGATTCGACGAGAATGTAACGGATGCCTGCCTGGCCATCTTCGCCAGGGGAGAGTCCCCCTGGGAGTGACGGCAATAACGCGCAACGGCCGGAGGCTTCAGCCTCCGGCCGTTTTTTTCGGGAGATGATGATATCATTCTTCTTCCCCAAGATATGTCTTAATGGCTTTTTCGAGCAGATCAAACTGCCGCCGGAGCCCTGGCAGAAGTGAAAGCACGCTATCCCCGTCTCCCTGCCTCGATGCTTGTTCAATTTCGAACGCGGCGCTCCGCAGAGCGTCTCCTCCGATTCCGGCCGCCGCCCCCTTGAGCGAGTGGGCGTGGCCTGAAACTCCCGCCCGGTCCCCCGCTGCGGCGCACGCCTCTATCCCTGCCAGTTCAGCGGGGATTTCCCGGAGGAACTCCTTCAGCACTTCTCCTGCAGCCTCTGCGTCGCCCGCAAGATTATCCAGCAGTCTCTCCGCCCCAAAAACTGCGGGAGGGCCGGAGAGTACCTGCTTGTCCAGGCAGGTTTCGGCAGCTTTTCCTCCCCGAACGAGTCTGCAGAGAATTTCAAAAAGCCTTTCCCGCTCTACGGGCTTGGCAAGATATTCGTCCATGCCCGCATCGAGGCACCGTTCCCTGTCACCCGCCATTGCGTGGGCCGTCATGGCGATAACCGGAACTCGCGGCATTTCCCTCTCCTTTTCGACCCTCCGGATTCTCCTGACCGTCTCCATGCCGTCCATTTCGGGCATCTGGACATCGAGCAGCACGGCATCGTAGCGGGTTTTTTCCAGGGCTTCCAGGGCCTCCCGTCCACTCTCCGCCGTATCGGCCGACACTCCCGCCCCACGGAGCATGGCGGTGATAACCCGGCGGTTAACAGCATTGTCCTCCACCGCAAGAATCCGCAGGTTTTTGAGCCCTTCCGCCGCGGAGCCCTTTTTCCGGGCAAACGGCACCCCGTCTTCCTTTCCTCCTGCGGGAGAGGAGGCTTCGAGCACTTTTACCGTGAACCAGAACTCCGCTCCAGGTCCTCCGCCAGGCAGCCCGGAAGGGCTCACCGCACCGGCTGTTCCGCCCATGAGTTCCGCAAGCTCCCTAGAAATTGCCAGGCCCAGCCCCGTTCCGCCGTATTTTCTCGTCGACGAGGGATCAAGCTGGGTAAATTTTGTGAAGAGCCGTTCCGAGGCGAATTCAGGCACTCCTATTCCTGTATCCGCCACGGCAAACCTGAGGGTCAGCTCCCCGGAATGTCCCGTTCGTTTCTCCTCCCTGACCGTGACCCTTATCCGCCCTTTTTCGGTGAACTTGACGGCGTTGTCCAGAAGGTTGGTCAGAATCTGCCCGATTCTCCTCCTGTCACCCCGCACACGGTCCGGGACCGACAGCCCCACCGATCCGGAAAAGCCGAGCCCCTTGGCCGAGGCCCGAAGGGCCCCCAGGGAGAGCATTTCGTCCATGAATTTCCGGAAGTCGAAATCCTCTTCCAGCAGTTCAAGCTTCCCCGCCTCCATCTTTGAAAAGTCAAGAATATCATTGATAAGAGCCAGAAGGGACTCTCCGCTCGACCTGATAATATCGGCGTATTCCTGCTGCTCCCTGTTCAGGGGGGTATCCCTGAGAAGGACCGACATGCCGATGACACCATTGAGCGGGGTACGGATCTCATGGCTCACATTGGCCAGGAACTGACTTTTGGCCGTGTTCGCTGCTTCCGCCTTATCCGCCATTTCCTGCGCTCTCAGCAGAGCCCGGCCGAGGGAAAGATTCGACCCGGCAAGTTCCTCCTTCGCCTCCACAAGGCTCAGCTCGAACCTCTTCCTTTCCGTTATGTCATGTACCATACCCACAGAACGGACAATCTTTCCAGACTCGTCCCTGAAATGAGCGCACCGTTCCTGAACGAAAAGAACTTCACCAGTGTCCCTTTTCACTATTCTGTGCTCGATTTCGTAGCCGTCATCATTCCGGGTAAGAGAGAGCCTGTAGGCGGCGTCGACC
Organism: Aminivibrio pyruvatiphilus; assembly: GCF_004366815.1. Classification (NCBI taxonomy): domain Bacteria; kingdom Thermotogati; phylum Synergistota; class Synergistia; order Synergistales; family Aminobacteriaceae; genus Aminivibrio; species Aminivibrio pyruvatiphilus. The sequence continues at coordinate 50,807 of NZ_SORI01000003.1, forward strand.
CGTTCCCGGTCGTCGGGGTGCACCGCTTCCAGAAAGGCATCATAGGTGGGAATGGTTTCTCCTCCGGGCAGGCCGAAAAGGACATACACCTCGTCACTCCAGGTCAGCCTCATGGTTGCCAGTTCGAGTTCCCAGCTTCCGAGGCGGGCAATCTCCTGGGTTTTGCGGAGCAGGCTTTCGCTCTTTCTCAGGGACCCCGTCCTTTCTCCGACGAGCAGCTCCAGCTCCTCCCCGCGGCCTGCAAGGACGGCGGTGAGAACGGCCATGGCAGCCGTCAAAAACAGGCCTGCCAACAAAACGCCCCATCCTGTCCCGCCAGGATAGAGTTCCTCGAAGGCCGGCCCCTCGTGAGCCGCGATGAGCAGCGTTTTGCCGAAGATGAGCAGAGGGAATATTACTGTCCCGGGATTCCGGAGGCAGTCTTCCTCCCCCCTGGCGGCATGACCGGGCCATGAGTCGGCCAGAAGCTCCGCCGGCTTTCCGGGCCGGAGGAGATAGAGCCCCGCCACGGCCGACGGACGCTCCCTGTCTTCGGCGAACCGGGCGGAACGTTCCAGGAGGTCCCGGAGCCGTATTCCAGCCAGGGCGAACCCCTGCATTCTCCCGCCCTCCGGGAAAAACACGGGCCTGATGGCAAGGATCCCTTTCTCCCCCTCCGTCTCCTGCACAAGTTCTACCGGGTCGCTTCCGACCATGAGCCCTGTCCGCGCCGCCTCTTCGATAGATTTTCGGCGAACCGGTTCAGTCCCCATATCGTAGCCGAGAGCAGTCTCGTTTCCCTCCCTGGGCGTCACGTAGGTAACCACATAGTGGATATCCCGATTTTCACCGGGGATGTGTCCGTCTTCCCCGCCCAGGGGCCATACGGCAAAGCCCGGAAGCCCTTCGGACCGGATTCGCTCCTCGAAGGCTTTCCTTTCACTTACCGGAACTGCAGATACCCACTCCCAGGACTGGACGACGGAGTCCCGGGAGAGGAACTTCGCGAACTCGAGAAATTCCCCGTAATCTACGGTTTCCGACCCCTCGAAAAAGGAGGCCAGAGCTTCGAGCCTTATGTTCCGTATATCGTTCAGCTCTTCAAGGATCGGGGCCGTGTATCCGTCGGCAAGCCTTGAGAAAAGGACGTCCCGTTCATCCCCCGCCCAGCGGCGTGAGGTGACGAAGGAAGCCGACGTGATGAGGGTTCCCGCCAGAACCACGATCACCGCCTCTGCAGCCCGGAACCGCCTCCGCCTCTCGTGGGGCAGGCCAGCCCGCCAGTCGAGAAAAACACCTCCCGCAAGGACCAGAAGGCAAAGGAGCAGCATCGCCGCCAGGGGGAAGATTCCGGCCTGCCGCACACTCTTCTTCCAGGCGGCAGCGTCCATGTCCAGGCCGAAAACCACGGGAAAGCCGGATCCTTTTCCTGTTCCCAGGGGCACGAAAGCGCTGACCCACTCTCCCCACCGGTCGGCGTAAGGGCCCGCTGTCTCCGCTCTTCCATAGCGGAACACTCTGAAAAGAACGGGCGGGGCTTCCTCATACACCTGCCCGGGTGCGGAATAGTCCTTTGATTGCTCTTCTTCGGAATCCACATGAAAAAAAACCTGCCCCTCTTCCGTTTTTCCCATGAGATAGAGAAATCGAAACGACGGAAAAAACTGCCTGAGAGTCTGAAGATGATCCTTCAGCTGCCTGTAGTCCGGGAGATGGACATCCCCGGCTGTTCCTGAAAAAGCGTCCATGCTCCCGGCGTCAAGAGACTGGGCCATCAGCTCCGCCGTACGGAGCAGCTCGCTTTTCAGCCGCTCTTCTTCCCGGCGGATGTTCTCCATGATGAAAAAAGCCCCTGCAGCCAGGAGCGGAAGAAGAAAAAAGGCCAAAAGGCGGAGATTTTTTCCCGGAAATCCGCCCTTCGTTCCTGCTCCCCCGTTTTCTCCCATCTCTCTCCCCTCTTTCAGGGGGGAGCTTTTCCTGCCCCCGCCCGAAGGAAAACGGCAAACCGTTCCCCTTCACCAATGAAGAGTAATGCATGGGAAAAAGAAGTTCAACACCGAAACAGCAAAAAACGGCTTCCCGGGTTCGGGAAGCCGTCCGAAAAACCTCACTGCATGGAGAATCAGGAGATGTGCCTCTCCCTGTTTTTCCATTTCACGGTGTACATCTCCTCGTCAGCCCGGGCGATGAGCTCCCGTGCCGTGGAGCCGTCGTCGGGAAAAAGGGCGGTGCCGATGCTGCCGTGGACTGACAGGAGCCTTCCGCCGGCGGGGAAAGGTTCAGAAAAAGCTCCGTAAATTCTCGCCAGAAAAGCCTCCACCTCTTCCCGGGAGAAAAAACCGTCCAGGACAAGAACGAACTCGTCCCCTCCGAGGCGGGCAGCGGTGTCCTGCTCCCGGATGAGTCCCGTCAGCCTCCGGGCCACGGAAACAAGAAGGAGATCCCCTGTCTCATGGCCGTAGGTGTCGTTCACTTCCTTGAACTCGTCCAGATCGATGAATACCGCCGCGGCAAGAGACCTCTCCCTTCTGGCCCTGGCGATCACCATCTCCAGGCGATCCAGGAGCAGATACCGGTTCGGCAGTCCCGTGAGGGAATCATGATAGGCCATGTGACTCAGCCGCTGCTGCTCCATCTTGATGTCCCCTATGTGGGTCAGCACCCCCGCGTAGTGGGTGACCTTCCCTTCAGAATCCTTCACCGCCGTGACGGTAAGCCACACGGGATAGGCCTCGCCGTCCTTCCGGCGGTTCCAGACCTCCCCCTGCCATACGCCGTTGCGCCGCAGGGAATCCCAGAAGCGCTCCGACGTTTCGGAATGGACCCTCTGGGCGGAGAACATGCCCGGTCTCCCGCCCCGGATCTCTTCCAGGGTATAGCCTGTTAGCTCCTCGAGTGCCGGGTTTCCGTCCTCGATGAACCCCTCGGCATCGGTCACCACGATGCCCTCGGTGGTGGTGCGGAAGAACTGGTCGGCGAGCTGGAGCCTGTCAATCATGGCCTTCCGGCCGGTAATGTCCTGGAGGGCGATGATAATGGATGTCTCTTCGTCGAAGGAGATAGGACTGGCGGATACAAGGGCCCACCGGGTCTCTCCGTCCGGTTTTCGGAAGGAGACCTCTCTGGCGTGAAGGGATCCCGAGGCGAACACCTGGTCAACAAATCCGTGGAAAGCCCCGGGGTTGACCAGGAGGTGAAGATCGGACAGGAGATTTTTTCCCATGGCATGGGCAGCCTCCAGGCCGAAAAACTCTTCCCCCCGGGAGTTTGTGAAAAGAATCCTTCCCTCCGGCGATATCACCGCCACGGGGAAGGGGACGTCCTCGACCAGAGAGCGGAACCGGGCCTCACTCTCCCGGAGTTCCGCCGTCCTCCGGTCCACGGCCAGCTCCAGTGCTTCCCTGGCGCGGAAGGCCGCACCGACGAGAACCGTCACGGACAGGGTTATGAACAGGCCCGTCACCAGGGCCATCCAGCCTGCGCGGACGGGATGATGGAGATAGAAGGCTTTACCCGGGCGCATTTCCGCCGCGAAGGTTCTGCCGAAGGCGAAAATGGGACGGACGCTGCAGAGGGAGTCGCCCGACGAAACGGTCACCCCGGAAAATTCCCATGAGTCACTCCCGCCCCCCGCCCCGGCAGCGAACCGGGGCTGTCCTTCGCCGAGCTGCCAGAGGGCCATGGACGCCTCCGCTTCTCCTCCCCTCTGGGCCCGGGTGAGCAGAATATCCAGCCCCAGGGTGACGGCGGCGAAGCCCCGGAGCCGGGACGAGCCGTCCCGGAAGAAGACAGGGCGGTAGATGGTCAATCCCCTGCCCCTTCCGGCTCCTTCAGGAAGATCAAAGATGTCCGACGCCGAGGGAAGAGCCGTTTCCGCGGCCCGCCTCATGGCTTCGGCAGCGCCGGGCTCCTTTCCCTGGAGCCTGTTCCCCCGGCGGGGCGCGGGAGACGCCTCCGCTGAAAGAAGGGCGCCCGCCTCCGGGCCGTGGGGAATCCAGGCCACGGAGATCACCTCCGGAAGAGCCTCCAGGTGGTCGATAAACCGTTCCAGGTGTTCGACGGACAGGTTCCTTTCGGCTTCGATGAACCGCCCCAGGCTCTCCAGGGCCATGTTCCGGGTCTTGTCGAAGAGCATGTGAAGCTCCCCGGAACGGGCATCGGCGAGAACGGAGAAGGAGTGCCTGCTGCCCATGAACTCCTTCTCCCTGGCCAGCAGGGCAAAGGAAACGGAGAGCACCAGCCCCGCGGACAGGGCGAGGAAAGCTTCCCCGTGTCTGAATCTTCTCCGCCCTTCTTCACCAGGGCGGGAGCGCCGCTGAAGAAGAAAACCGCCGAAAAGCAGGACAACTGCAAGAAGGAGGGCCGTGCCGTTGGGCAGCAGGGATGCCCGGAGAACATCCCCGCGCCAGTTTCCGCCGTCGATGTCCAGGGCGAGGACGGCGACGGTTTCCCCGGTGGCGTGGTCGGACACGGGATACCACGTGGAAACCCAGGTGCCCCACCGGTCGGAAATCGGTCCCACGGTGACGGGACGATTCTCTTCGAAGGCCGGAAGGAAGCCGGGGTCCATTTCTTCGTACACATCTCCCGGGGGGGATTCGTCCTCGGAGCCTGGCAGTTCCGAGTCGGCGTAAAAAAAGATGGTGCCGTCGGGACGGTGCCCCACGAGGGTAATGAATTTGCTCCCCGGAAAGGCCTGGAGGGCTGCCCGGAACTGTTCCTTGAAGCGCCAGTACTCCGGAAGGCGAAGGTCATCTTCGGTTCCGGAGAGGGCCCTGACCTGGTCAAGCTGGATGGTCTCGCTCAGGAGACGGGTCTGCCGAAGCAGTTCCTCCCTCATGAAACGGTCGGCTTCCTTCATTCTCCATCGGCCGATAACCGCCCCCCCGGCGAGCACCGCGGCGGCGAGAAGAATCCAGAGAACAGGCAGCCGGACAAAGCCGCCTGCGGAACAAAACCGTTTCATCCGGACCTGGGCCTTTCCAAATTCACATCTTCAGCCTCCCTATTCCTTGAGAGCAACAGGCTTTCATCCCCTATTCCACCTGCCGGGAATAGTAAAAACGGAGCAAAATACCAATTGTTACATTATAGAACAAATAAAGCTTTGTCCGAAGGACAGAAAAAAAACAATATGCACAAAAACCTCAGCTCAGTCCCCCTCCTGGGAAAACCGGCTCCGGAAGGCTCTCAGTCTCTCTTTCAGCGGGGGGCGGTTCCGCTCCACCGAAACAGTGTTCCCCGTCCCGCCGTCGAGGATGTTCTCCCGGAGCACATGAACCCGCTCGCCGGGGAAAAAGGCGTTCCTGTGAAGATGGCCGCAGAACCAGCGGTCATAGGCCGTCTCTTTCCGGATTTCCTCGAGGTATAGGGATACGGGGTCCCCGGCAAGGTACTTGGCGAGGTTGGTGGTCTTCAGGATTCCCTCCGGGGCGGTATGGGTGAGAATCCAGTCCACCGTCCACCCGGCGGACTCAAGGGAATCGAGTCCCCGGCGGAATTCCTCCTCCGAGGGGATTTCCCGCCTCCACCAGGACTTTCCCGCCGTCCGCCCGTGCCGGTCCAGGCTCCGGGCGCCTCCGAAGGCGAAGCATTTTTTTTCTTCAAGGGTGTAGACGTATCCACGCCTGAGGTGGAACACATTGGAGGCGGCCACCCCGACCGGGGCGCCGAACCGCTCTTCTTCCGGCAGGGCGTCCAGCAGGGTGAAATTTTCGTGGTTCCCGTCGAGAAAAAGGGTGGTCCATGGCCGTGAGCTCAGCCTTTCCAGCTCTTCCCTTTCCCGCTCCGCGGGAGGGTCGCTCCAGAAAAGCCCGAAATCCCCCAGGATCACTACCAGGTCGTCCCTCGAAAGCCCCTCCCCCGCAGGAAAGTTGCCCGGGGAGAATCGGTCCATTCCGTACACTCCGTGGGTGTCCCCGGTCAGGTAGATCATGGTCCTCCTCCTTTCTCCCGTCCCCTCATTTCTGCGGCGGGGGATGAAAGATTATTCAATTATAACCGGAATATTGTGCTAGAATTCTTTCCAAAATCCCATGCAGGAGGCGCACCATGACCACTCCGGTCCAAAATACCCTCGCAATCGTCTGCGGAGGCGGCCCCGCCCCCGGAATAAACAGCGTGATCAGCTCGGTGACCATCGAGGCGAAGAAGTCGGGCTGGGAGGTCTTCGGAATTTACGACGGCTTCTCCAACCTGGCGAAGGGAGAGAAAAAGATCATCCCCCTCACCATCGACATGGTAAGCCGGATCCACTCCGACGGAGGGAGTATCCTGAAAACCTCCCGGTTCAACCCCACCAAGAGCGACGAGAGCCTGCGACGGGTGGTGGACACGCTCATCGAACTGGGGGTCACCCACCTGGTGACCATCGGCGGCGACGACACCGCCTACGCCGCGTCCCGCATCGCAGGCTACGCGAAGAACAGCCTGGGGCTCACCATCAGTTTCGCCCACGTGCCCAAAACCATCGACAACGACCTTCCCCTCCCGGAGGGCATTCCCACATTCGGCTTCGAGACCGCCCGCTCCCTGGGAGCCCAGCTCGTTTCGAACCTGATGGAGGACGCCAAGACCACCGGCAGGTGGTTCCTCGTGGTGGCCATGGGCAGGGTGGCCGGCCATCTCGCCCTCGGCATCGGCAAGAGTGCCGGCGCCACCATCACCATCATACCGGAAGAATTTCCCTCGAACGGAAAAATCCCCCTCTCCCTGGTGGTGGACATCATCACCGGCTCCATCATCAAGCGCCTGGCCTCGGGAAGAAACTACGGCGTGGCCGTGACGGCGGAGGGGCTCATCGAGAAGATACGGATCGAGGACCTCGAGGCCGCCGACTGCCTGGAGTACGATGACCACGGGCACATCCGCTACGCGGAGATCAACTTCTCCGACGTGCTGAAAAAGGAGCTCCTGGCGAACCTCAATTCTCTCGGGATCAAGATGACCGTCAACAACAAGGAAGTGGGATACGAGGTCCGGTGCGCCCCGCCCAACGCCTTCGACATCGAGTACACCCGAAACCTCGGCTACGCCGCCTTCGACTTCCTCCGGAGCGGCGGCACCAACGCCCTCATCACCATACAGAACAACATGATCGTTCCCATCTCCTTCGACGATATCCTCGACCCGGTGACGAAAAAAACGCGCATCCGCACGGTGAACACGGAATCGATCCAGTACCGTATCGCCAGGGAGTACATGATCCGGCTGGAGAAGCGGGACTTCCAGGGAGGCATCGACTTCGAGAAACTGGCCGTGGCGGCGAAGCTGCCCCCCGACGAGTTCCGCAGGCGATTCCAGTACGTGACCGAATACTGAGGAGGATCAGCGGGACAGGGAATTCTCCACCACCATCCCGAGGAACTCCCCGAAGGAGATGCCCGCCGCCGCCGCCGCCTTGGGCACCAGGCTGGTGGCGGTCATCCCTGGTACCGTGTTGAGTTCGAGCACCACGGGAAGGTCGTCGTCGTCGAGGCGGAGGTCCACCCTGGCGTAGGCCCTGCATCCAAGGGCCTTGTACGACCCGAGGGCAGCATGCTCCACGGCCTTGAGGACGGATTCTTCCAGAGGAGCCGGAACACGATACTCGCTCCCTCCGGGTGTGTATTTCGAGCCGTAGTCGTAAAATCCGCCCCTGGGGCGGATTTCGATGACCGGGAGGCAGACGGGCTTCCCGTGCCGTTCATGGACCGTCACGGTGATCTCCCGGCCGGGGATGTACTCCTCCACCAGCACCCTTCCGTCGTGGCGAAAAGCCTCCTCCAGGGCATCCCCGAGCCCGCCGGGACCGTCGAGGATGGAGACCCCCACGGTGCTGCCGGAACAGCAGGGCTTCACCACGAGCTTTCCCGACCGCTCCAGGAGTTCCTCCAGGCAGGCCCCGGAGAGAGACTCCTCATCAGCCCCGCGGCGGGACACTTCGATCCCCTTCGGAACCGGAATCCCCTTCTCCCGGAAGAGGGCCTTGCCCGCCGTCTTGTCCATGGCGAGGGCGCAGGATGCATGGCGAGAGCCGGAAAACGGAATTCCCGCCATTTCGAGGGCCGCCTGCAGCGTTCCGTCCTCTCCCCATCCCCCGTGGAGGGCGATGAAGGCAAAACCTTCCTTTTTTTCGATGAAGGCCGACGCGTCTCCCCTGTTCCGGAGGTCCACCGGCTCCGTTTCGTATCCCCTTTCGAGGAGTGCGGAGGCCACCGCCTCTCCGCTCCGGAGGGAGACCTCCCTTTCGGGGCCTTCGCCTCCGTGGAGAACCCATATCTTCATTCCAGTCAGTCCTTTCAGCGGGGATGGTTCATTATACAGCCGGGACAGGCCTATTTTTCTTTTCTCCCCTCTTTCCCATCTGGTACAATTGACCGGAGCACTCGACAGAGAGCGGACTTCCCCCGGCAGGAGGGTGAAAGAATGACAGTACAGTGGAGCGACGACCTGGCCATCGGCATCGGCATCATCGACGACCAGCACAAAAAGCTAGTGGAGCGCATAGCCTCCTTTTCCAGAGCCGTGGAAAGCGGCGACAGAAACAGGATGGAAGATACGGTCAACTACCTCATCGGCTACGCCATCCAGCATTTCGGCGCCGAAGAACTCATCATGATCCGCAACTGCTACGACCAGTTCAGGGAGCACCGGGACGAGCACAGCTGGTTCATCAAGGAAGTCTTCGACCTCCACCGCAGATTCGCCGAGGGAGAAGAGATGACCCGGGAGAGCGCCGAGGCCCTGAGGGACATGCTGGTAAACTGGACCCTCGACCACATCTCCGTGAAGGACAAGCGCATCGCCGAGACCCTCAACAGCTTCGGCGGTCCCCTCAGGAAATAGGGTACATCCCATGGACTCCGGAACTCTGAGTGATTTTCACCTCGACGTCCTGAAAGAGGTGAGCAACATCGGCGCGGGAAACGCCGCCACGTCCCTTTCCTCCCTACTGGGAAGAACGGTGGACATGCAGGTCTCCCGGGTGGTCCCCATGCCGTTCAACGGGATCGTGGACTACGCGGGCGGCGCGGAGCGGATGATTTTGTCGGTCTTCGTCCGCATTGAGGGTGGAATTTCGGGGAACATGCTCTTCGTCATGAGCACCTCCGACGCCCTGGCGCTCATCCGCCACATGACGGGGGCGTCAGGCGGCGAGGGCTTTACGGATATGGGATTTTCGGTGATCCACGAGGTGGGGAATATCATGATCGGTTCCTACATCACGGCTCTTTCCGACTTTCTCGGCTTCGAGCTCACCCCCTCGGTCCCTTCCCTGGCCATGGACATGGCGGGGGCCATCCTGGCCTTCAGCCTTTCCGAGATCGGCCGGAGCGGGGACACCGCCATCGTCATCGACGGCGGCCTTTCCCTGGACGGAAACCCCCTTTCGGAAGGAGAGTCGAGCCACATTTTCCTCCTTCCCGACCCCGATTCTTTCGGCCGGATCTTCCAGGCCCTGGGAGTGGCAGGTCATGGCGGTCGTTAGGGTCGGCATCGCCGAAGCCGGTGTCGTTCTGAATCCCGACTCCATCTCAACCCTCGGGCTTGGTTCCTGCGTCGGGGTAACACTGTACGACGAAAAAAGGCGCATCGGGGGAATGGTCCACGTGATGCTCCCTTCCACGGAGCTCGCCAGGGGAACGGATTTCAACAGGTCGAAATTCGCCGATTCCGCCGTGCCCGACCTCCTGAAGCAGATGATCCGCTACGGGGCAGACGAGCGCCGCATCAGGGCGAAACTCGCAGGGGGCGCCCAGATGTTCTCCCTGGGAGGCAATGCCGACTCTCTCCTCAAGATCGGCGCCCGGAACGTGGAAGCCTGCAGAAAGGTTCTTTCTTCCCTCAGGATCCCCGTCCTGTCCGAGGACACGGGAGGCTCCTGGGGCCGGACGGTGGAACTGTTCTCCGATTCCGGGATGCTCGAGATACGGGCCATCGGCAAGGAGAAGAAGCTCATCTAGGAAGACGGACAGAGAAACATCATCCAGGGCGCGGCGAACCCCGCCGCGCCCGTTCTTTTCGGAGGCATTTTTACGTGAGCACAGACAGGCATCTTCTCGGAACCCAGGGCATAGGGAGGCTTCTCTTCAGGCTTTCCCTTCCCTCTGCAGTCGGCATGATCGTCATGTCATCCTATAACGTGGTGGATGCCATTTTCATCGGCCGGGGCGTCGGATCCCCCGGACTGGCGGCGGTGGCCATCTGCTTTCCCCTGCAGATGCTGGCCGGGGCTCTGGCCATCATGGCCGGCGCGGGGGGAGCGTCCATCATCTCCCGCAGCCTCGGAGCAGGAGATATGGAGAGAGCCCGGAAGGCCTTCGGCACGACGGTGTCCTTCGCCTCCGGCATCGGCATCGCCGTTGCCCTCCTGGTCTTCCTTTTTCTCGAACAGGTCCTCCGGCTCTTCGGGGCCACCGAGGCCATTCTGCCCCACGCGGAGGCCTATCTTTCCGTGATCCTTTTCGGCATCCCCCTCCAGATGTTCGCCATGGTGGGGAACCACGCCGCCCGGGCCGAGGGCAGGGCCAGGATCGCCATGACCACGCTGCTCATCTCCGCCATACTGAACATAATCCTCGATCCCATATTCATCTTCGGCCTGGGCTGGGGGATGCGGGGAGCCGCCGTGGCCACGGTGCTCTCCCAGATGGTGATGTTCGTGTGGATTTTCGGCTATTTCTACAGGGGAAAAAGCGCCCTTTCCTTTGTCAGTAAGTATCTCGTCCCCTCACCCCGGCTGCTTCGGGAAATAGTGGCCGTCGGGTCGTCGGAGTTCGTCCGCATGGCTGCGGGCAGCCTCTCCATCGTCCTGGTCAACGGGGCCCTCGTCCACTGGGGAGGAGATCTTCACGTGGCCGTCTACGGAGTCATCAACAGGGCCCTTTCCTTCTTCTTCATGCCCCTCATGGGCATAGCCCAGGGGTTCCAGCCCATCCTGGGCTACAACTACGGAGCGGGAAACCTGGTCCGGGCGCGCCGGGCTATCCGCCTCGCCGTGACCGCCTCCACGGTCCTCGCCCTCATCGGCTTCACCGCCGCCCAGGTCTTTCCCCGGGAAATCTTCCGGCTCTTCTCCGCCGACGAGGCCCTCATCGCCGAAGGAGTCCGGGCGATGAGCCTCATCTCCATGGCCTTCTTCCTCATCGGCTTCCAGATCACCGGGTCAGCCATGTTCCAGGCCCTGGGAAAGGCCCGGCCCGCCTTCCTGCTCTCCCTGTCCCGCCAGGTGCTCCTGCTCATCCCCCTTGTCCTCATCCTTCCCGGCTTCCTGGGGACAAAGGGTGTCTGGATCTCCTTCCCCCTGGCGGACAGCGGCTCCTTTCTGCTGACCCTCTACCTGTTCAGGAGGGAGCTTCGGAATCTGTCCGTTTCCGGGCCGGCCGGGAGTGACTGACCCGGAATGGCCTCTCTCCGTTCCTCAGGACTTCCTTTCCCGGTTGTAGTTGATCAGGGAACCGGCGAGTATGACTGCCCGCTCGTCCTCCGTCAGGACACCGGTCTCGAGGGTGATTTTTTCGAAGCTCCCCTTCCCGGCCACATAGGCGGAAAACTCCATCTCCCCCCGCTCCATGGCCTGCCGGATACCGGGAATGAAGATCCAGCTCCCCGCGGAGAAGGAGGGGTCGCCGTGGAGGAGGAAGGGAACCATCCCCCAGTTGATGAGATTGCTTCTGTACCTCTTCGTGGCGTACTCCCGGGCGATGTTCGCTCCTCCCCCGAGAACCCTCTGGCAGCTCGCCGCCTGTTCCCGGGCCGAACCGTCCCCTGGCTTCCTGGCATACACGGCGGAAGCCAGGCTGACGGATTTCAAAGAAATTTCCCCGAACCCCGGGACGGCTCCCAGGGCGGATAAAACCTCTTCCAGCTCCGGGGAGATCTCCCCGGGGGCTTTGCCCTCGGCAAGGGCCTTTGCAAAGGCCCTGACCTCCTTCGCCTTCCCCACGTAGGAGGGATCCTTCCTGGAGAGGGTGAATTCCGCCAGTCCCAGGGGGTTGGAACGGAAACTCGCCGTCTCGCCCGAAGGGATGAGTTCGTCGGTGGTGGTCACGGGATCGGTGATGAATGAGACCACCTTCAGCAGGAGGTGATCCGGCAGGGGCGGCATCTCCGGCCAGTCGGCGATGTTCGGGCCGAAGACCAGGGGCGTGCCGGAGTCAGGCGAGCCGAACCCGCTGTAGACCCTGTTCCTGTAGGGAGTGTCGTCGAAGTGGTATTCCCACCGCTCCTCCGCCGGGTCAAGGTCCGTGGCGGGGGTGAGGAAGCCGCCGTTTGCGGCCGTGGCGGCGATGCTCCGGGCGTCCATGAGGGCCACCGCTGCGATCTGCCCTTCTCCGGGCTTCGATCCCTCCCTGTTGGGAAAATTCCTGGTGGTGTGACGGATGGAGAGGGAACCGCTGGCGGGAACGTCTCCCGCCCCGAAGCATGGACCGCAGAAGGCCGTCCGGACCACGGCACCGGCCATCATCAGTTCGGTGATGGTTCCGTTCTTCACCAGTTCGAGCAGCACGGGCTGGCTCGAGGGGTAGACAGACAGGGAGAACTCCCCGCTGCCCGTGCTCTTTCCCTTCAGGAGAGACGCCGCAGCCATGACGTTCGTGTAGGTTCCCCCGGAACAGCCCGCAATGATCCCCTGATCCACCCGGAGCCTGCCCTTCTCGAGCTTGCCGGTGAGGCTGAACTTCGCCTTCGTGTTTCCCAGGAGTTCCGCTGCTGACCGTTCCACTTCCCTGAGGATGTCGCCGGAATTCTCGTTGAACCGTTCTATCTCCATGGCGTTGGAAGGATGGAACGGCAGGGCGATCATGGGCTTCACCGCGGCAAGGTCCACCATGACCATGCCGTCGTACCAGGCGACTTTGCCGGGGTTCAGCTCCCTGAAATCGCCGGAACGGCCGTGGGCTGCAAGAAAGTCTTTCACATTTCCGTCAGTGCGCCAGATCGATGAAAGGCAGGCCGTCTCGGTGGTCATCACGTCCACGCCGCACCGGTAATCGGCGGAGAGGTTCGAAACGCCGTCCCCCACGAACTCCATGATGCTGTTCTTGACGTAGCCGCTGTTGAAGACGGCGCCGATCACGGCCAGCGCCACGTCCTGGGGGCCGACGCCGGGGCGGGGTTTTCCCGTGAGGTACACCCCCACCACCCGCGGGTAGGCGATGTCGTATGTCTGGCCCAAAAGCTGCTTGACCAGCTCGCCGCCCCCTTCGCCCACCGCGAGGGTTCCCAGGGCGCCGTATCGGGTGTGGCTGTCGCTCCCGAGGATCATTTTTCCGCAGCCCGCCATGGCCTCCCTCATGTACATGTGGATCACCGCCATGTGGGCGGGAACGTAAATACCTCCGTATTTTCTCGCCGCCGAGAGGCCGAAGAGGTGGTCGTCCTCGTTGATGGTGCCTCCTACGGCGCACAGAGAATTGTGGCAGTTGGTGAGGACGTAGGGGAGAGGGAAGGATTCCAGGCCGCTGGCCCGGGCCGTCTGGATGATGCTTACGTAGGTGATGTCGTGGGACGTCAGGGCATCGAACCTGATCTTCAGCCGCTCCATGGCCCCCGAGGTGTTGTGGGCCTCGAGGATGGACCAGGAGATGGTGCCCTTCCGGGCCTCTTCCCGGCTGACCGGCCGCCCGGCAAGTTCCGCGGCCTTCGCGCCGGCGCCTTCCACAACCACATGTTTCCCGTCCACGAGATACGCGCCTTGTTCCAGAAGTCTCACCATGGTCCGTCCCCTCCGTCGTCTCGGTTCTTCCGGGGCGGCGCCCCGTTTACAGCGGCTCCGTGCTTTTCTCAGCCTTCCTTTTTGTCGCAGTACAGTCCCGCCGCCTTTTCGGCGGACACGGTGATCCCCCGGATGAGGGCGGAGCTGAACCCCTCGTGTTCCATCCGGTTGAGACCGGAAATGGTACAGCCCTTGGGGGTGGTCACCTTGTCGATTTCGTTTTCGGGGTGGCTCCCGCTCACGGAAAGCAGGCAGGCGGCGCCCTTGGCCGTCTGGACAGCCATGGCCAGTGAGTTCTTGGCCGACAGGCCGATCTCGATCCCCCCCTGGGAGGCAGCCCGGATGGCCCGGAGGAAAAAGGCTATGCCGCAGGCGCCCAGGGCTGTGGCGGCGATCATGTCCTCTTCCCTGATCCGGAGGGTCTTCCCCACGTCGTTGAAGATCCGCTTGGCCATCTCCAGCGCCCGGTCGTCGGGACCGTTGGAGGCAAGGCAGGTCATGGACTCCCGGACGGCGATGGCCGTGTTGGGCATGGCCCGTGCGATACGGAGAGGTTTCCCGATGACCTCCTCGATCCTTTTGATGGTCACTCCCGTGACCACGGAGATGAGGATGTGCCGGTCAAAATCCAGCGCCGGGGCAATCTCCTCCAGAAGAGTATCCACCCGCTGGGGCTCCACGGCAACGATGACCACGTCGGCCCCCTTCACCGCGGCGGGGTTGTCGCTGGTCACCTCGAACCCCATGGCCTTGTACTCCTCCAGGAGATGGGTCCGTCTCCGGGTGAGGGTGATCATCCCGGGGGTAAAATGACCGGCCTGGGCCAGGCCTTTGGCAATGCTCGTCCCGATGTTTCCCGCCCCGAGGATGGCAATCCGTACCGCGTTTTCCATTTCTGTTCGAACCTCCCTTGAAATTCCGGGCATCATCGGGAGATCCGGTGAGCCGTAATTTTTTAGCGGACAGTATATCAAAGCCAGCCCCCGTTGAAAAGCCCGAATCCTCGGGCTAAAACAGCATTTTTGGGCAGAGGGAGTGTCGCCGGGAAAAGCGCCCGGGCCGGGAAACCGACATGGATGTCGGTTTAAGGTGCAGTTGTCATGGACGACAATCTGCACCGACGGCCCAAGCGAGCACCGGTGACGCTCCCCGCTGCCCGCAGCTGCCCGTCAGTCCCTGAAGGGCAGGACGTTCCGCCGGTATTCCTCCCGGGCCGCTTCCCGCAGATCCCCGTCGGTGAGGAGATCCCAGCCTGTGAGGGCAAGCCCCGCGGCGGCGAGAACCACCACATCGTCGCCCCTGGGAGAGACGGCGGCCTCCCGGAATTCCGCCGTGTGTCCGGCCACGGACGTGTCCGCTATGGCGAGGTACTCGTGGATGGCGGGCAGCTCCAGGGAGACGTTCCCCACGTCCGACGACCCGACCCTCTCCCGGGGATCGGGGTATTCCATGATCTCCCCGAGAGACTCCATGTTCCTCTTGAAAGCCTCCCCCATGGCGGCATTGGGATATCGCTCGGCATAGACGGGCTCCCCTTCCAGGATGAAGGCGGCCCCCGTGACCATGGCGGCCGCCTCGGCAACCCGGTTGAGATCGCGGTACATGGCGATAAGCTCCTTTTTCGTGGAGGCCCGGACGGTAAAGCAGGCCTCGGCGAGATCGGGGATGACGTTCGAGGCCGTGCCGCCCCTGGTGATGATTCCGTTGATCTTTGCGGAGTTCGGCCAGGTCTGCCTGAGAGTGTCGATGCCGTTGAAGAAGGCTATGAGCGATGTGAGGGCGTTCACGCCCTTGTCCGGAACGGCCGAGTGGGCCGCCCTTCCCAGGAATTCGACCCGCACTCCCTGGGCGGCAAGCCCGCCCCGGCCGATGAGATTCTTCGTGTTGGGGTGCACCATGAGGGCGAAATCCACACCGGCGAAGCATCCCCGCTCCACCATGTAGATTTTCCCCCCTCCCTCCTCCTCGCCCGGGGTTCCGATCACCTGGACTTCTCCCGCAATGTCCTCCAGGGCGGAGGCAAGGGCAATCCCCGCGCCGACGGCGGAGGCGGCGATGATATTGTGCCCGCAGGCGTGCCCGAGGCCTTTCAGGGCGTCGTACTCCGAGAGGAAAGCAACCACGGGCCCTCCCTCCTGCCCCCTCTTCACCGCCCGGAAAGCGGTTTCCATGCCGCAGAAGGGCATTTCCACGGTGAAGCCGTGACGCTCAAGCAGCTCCTTCTGCCAGAGGGCCGCCCGGTGTTCCTCGAAGGCCGTCTCGGGGCATCCGTGGATGTTGTGGCTCAGCTGCAGAAGTTCCTGCCTGATCTCTTCAACCCTGTTTCTGATCCGGTTTTTCATGAAAGGGCTCTCTCCTTCTTTTGAAAAAAAGACAGGCCGGCGGCACTTGGCCCCGGCCTGCCTTTATCTTTCCGGCCGCTGAAGTCCGGCTTATTTCACGTCCATGTCGTAGGCAAGGATGGATTTATCCGCCCTGGGTTCGAAGGTCACGGAGTTCTTCTTGCCGTAGATGTCCTGCTGGAAGTACAGGGGAACGATGCCGCCGTCCTCCACGATCATGCGGGCTGCCTTTTCGAGGATGACCCTGCGCTTCTCGGGGTCCGCCGTACCGTCGGCCTCGTCGACGAGGGCGTCAAACTCCGGGTTGGCGTAATGGCCCCGGTTGGAGCCGCCCTTGGCGGGATTCTTGCCCCTGGTGTAGAAGAGTACGCTGGCCATCTCGCCCACGTCGATGGGCTCGGACCACCCGGTCATGACAAGGCTGGACTTGTCGCCGGGGCGTACGAAATCGAAGAAGGTGGTCTTGGGGTGAAGGCGGAGCTCGATCTGGATTCCCGCCTTGGTGAGCTGGCCCGCCAGGGCCTGGGCAACCTGCCCGTCGTTGGGATAGCGGCCGTTGGGAGCGTCGAGGTAGACCTTGAAACCGTCAGGATATCCGGCTTCTGCGAGGAGCTTCTTCGCCTCTTCGGGGTCGTACTTCGGCTCCGGCATGTCCTCCACGTATCCTCTGCGGCCCTTCAGGACCATCTGGTTCGTGGCGTAGGCATTGCCGTTCATGATCATCTTCACGATGGAGTCCCTGTTGATGGCCAGAGACAGAGCTTTCCTGACCCTGACGTCTGCGAGGGGGTTCCTGTCGAGCCCGATGACACCGGGGCCCTGGGGCCTGTGGGAGTCCACGTGGAGATAGATCAGCCGCTCGCTGGGCCGGTCCACCACCGAAAGGCCTTCCGTGCTCTTCAGCTTGTCCACGTCACGGACGGGAACGTCCTCGATGATGTCCACTTCGCCGGTCAGCAGGGCTGCCGTGCGGGTGGCGGCGTTGCTGATGGGCCGGAAGGTGACCTTCCCGATCTTCGGCGCTCCGCCCCAGTACTGCTCGTTGGCCTTCATGGCGATATGGTCTTCCTTGACCCATTCCACGAAGACATAGGGGCCGGTGCCCACGGGGGCCTGGTTGAAGGCTGTCTCGCCGAGTTTTGTCCTGTAGGCCTTCGGCAGGATGCGCAGCGCGGCCAGGGACTCGAGAAGAACCGCCGTGGGGGCCTTGGTGACGATCTTCACCGTGTGGGGATCCACAACTTCCACCCTGTCGATGGAGGCGGTAAAGTTCTTCAGCAGGGATGTGCGGCACACCTCGACGGTGTAGGCTACGTCTTCGGCGGTGAAGTCGCTGCCGTCATGGAACTTGACGCCCTTTTTCAGGCTGAAGGTCCAGGTGAGATTGTCGTCGCCGATGGTCCAGGATTCGGCGAGGGCCGCCCGGGGAACGCCGAGGGCGTCGTTGTTGAGAAGGCCGTCGTACATGTACCGCCCCATGGTGTTGGTGATGGTCTCATCCTGCTGGGAAGGGTCCATGAAGAGCGCGTCCGACGCGAGGCCGATGACGATGCTCTTCTCCGCGGCCGCCGGGGCGGCCAGGACAAGGCAGAGCGCGAGTACTGCAAAGAGAGCTGCAAATTTCCTCATTCGTTTATTCCTCCTTATATTTTTTCGTTCCGGCGGGTCTATTATAAACTATTCTTCTCCGTACAGATGACACGCCACCATCCTGCCCTCCACGGGCAGAAGGGACGGCCTCCGGGCATCGCAGACCTCCATCTTCCGGGGGCAGCGGCCGGCGAAGGGGCAGCCGGGCGGAAGGCTGATGGGGCTCGGGACGTCCCCCTGCAGGGGAGCGGCCGCCTTCTCCCTGTCAAGCGTCGGGGCGGCGGCAAGGAGCGCCTGGGTGTAGGGGTGGAGGGGATGGCCGAAAATGCTGTCCCGGTCTCCCTGCTCCACGATGAAGCCCAGGTACATGATCCCCAGCCTCTCGGTGACATGGCGCACCACGGAAAGATCATGGGCGATGAACATGTAGGAGAGGCCGAACTCGTCCCTCAGGTCCATCATCAGGTTCAGCACCTGGGCCTGGATGGACACGTCGAGGGCCGAGACGGGTTCGTCGGCGACGATGAAGGAGGGGTTCGTGGCCAGGGCCCTGGCGATGCCTATGCGCTGACGCTGCCCCCCGGAGAACTGGTGGGGGTACCTGTCGGCCTGTTCGGGCCGGAAGCCCACGATATCCAGGAGACGCAGCATCCTGTTCTCCGCCTCCTCCTTCCCCGAGACCGTCCCGTGGAAGAGCATGGGCTCCTTGATGATGTCCTTTATCTTCTGCCTCGGGTTCAGGGAGGCGTAGGGATCCTGGAAGATCATCTGCATCTTCTTCCGGACAGGCATCATCCTGGAGGGAGAATAGGCCGTGATGTCCTCCCCGTCGAAGACGATCCGCCCCGCCTTGGGCTCCAGCAGGCGCACCACGGTGCGGGCTGTGGTGGATTTTCCGCATCCCGACTCGCCCACCAGGCTGAAGACCTCGCCCCGGAGAATGTCGAAGGAGACGCCGTTCACCGCATGGACGGTTTTTACCGGCCTTCCCGCAAGCCGGTCCAGGATGCCCCGGGGCTGGCTGAAACTCTGAACGAGGTCCGTGACCTCGAGAAGAACGTCCCGCCTGCTACCGCCCATGGCCTTCCGCCTCCTCTCCGCCCTGTACGGGGTTGTGGCAGCTCACCATCCGCCCCGGGGCGACGGTGCGCATCCGGGGAGCCTCTTTCCTGCAGAGTTCCGTGGCATACCCGCACCGGGGGGCGAAGGAGCATCCCGGCGGAAGGTCGAAGAGGTTCGGCACCATGCCGGGTATCTGGGGGAGCCTCCGGCTTCTTTCTCCGGACAGCCTGGGGATGGACTCCAGCAATCCCTTCGTGTAGGGATGGAAGGGATTGTGCACAAGCTCCCTTGTCGGCCCTTCCTCGACCACCCTGCCGCAGTACATGACGGCCACCCTGTGGGTCATCTCGGAGACTACGGCGAGGTCGTGGGTGATGAGGATGAGCGCGGAGCCGAACCGCTTCACGAGATTTTCCATGAGAGCAAGGATCTGGGCCTGCACCGTCACGTCCAGGGCGGTGGTAGGTTCGTCGGCGATGATGAGCTTCGGGTTTGCGGCAAGGGCGATGGCGATGACCACCCGCTGCCGCATGCCCCCGGAAAACTGGTGGGGGTAGTTCTCGAGCCGGTCCTCCGGGTTGGGGATGCCCACTTCCCTGAGGAGCTCAAGGCTTCTCTTCCTGCGGTCCGCCTGGGAGAGGGGGGTATGGAGGGCCAGCATCTCGTCTATCTGCCTCCCGATGGTCTGCAGGGGGTTCAGGGACGTCATGGGGTCCTGGAAGATCATGGAGATCTCCTTCCCCCTGATGCGGCGCATCTCCTCCTCCGACTTCTCCAGGAGGTTTTCTCCCCGGAAGATCACTTCTCCGGCGGCGACCCTCCCCGGAGGGTCGATGAGGCCGAGGAGGGAGAATCCGGTGACGGACTTTCCGCCCCCCGATTCTCCCACGATACCCAGGATTTCCCCTTCCCTGAGGGTGAAGTCCACTCCGTCCACGGCCTTCACCGTGCCCCGGAAGAGCTCAAAGCGGGTCTGCAGATTTCTGACTTCCAGAAGGTATTCAGACATGGGATACCTCTATTTCAGACGGGGATTGAACTCGTCGCGGAGAAAATCCCCAAGGAGATTGATTCCGAAGACCAGGAGCATGATGAACATCCCCGGAAAGACCGACGACCACCAGAGGCCGCTGAAGAGAACGTCGTAGCCGTTCTTGACGAGAAGGCCCAGGGAGGGCCTGGTCACGGGAACGCCCACCCCGAGGTAGCTGAGGGTGGCCTCCGTGAGGATCACCGTGCCCACGTGGATCGTGGCGATGACGATGAGGGGAGTCAGGATGTTGGGCAACACGTGCCGCAGGATGATGGGGAAGGGAGAGAGGCCGATGAGCCTGGCCGCGTCCACGTATTCCTTTTTCTTCTCCACCAGCACAGAGCCCCTGACCGTCCGGGCGTAGAGCACCCAGCCCACGATGGTGAGGGCGGTCACCAGCTTTCCGAGGCCGCGGCCGAAGGCGGCCATGATGAAGAGGGCCACCAGCATGGCCGGAAAGGAGAGCTGGATGTCCACGATCCGCATGAGGAGACTGTCGAGCCTGCCGCCGAAATAGCCCGCAGTGAGGCCGAGAAAGGTGCCGAGAACGCAGGAGAGAACCACCACCGAAAGGCCGATGAACAGGGAGATCCTGCTGCCGTAGACCATGGCGCTCAGCAGATCCCGCCCCTGGTCGTCCGTGCCGAGGACAAAGGCCGGGTCGCCGCCCTCCATCCAGACCGGCGGCTTGAAGGCGTCCATGAGGTCCAGGCTGCCGATATCGTAGGGATTCTGGGGAGTGAACAGGGGCCCGGCGGTCACCAGGACCACGAAAAACGTGACGATGAGAAGCCCTGCCATGGCGCCGGGACTCCGGACAAAGTTGTGAAAGAACTCGCTTTTGAAAAATCCTTCTTTTTTTGCGCTCATACCGGTCACCTCAGGTCGATTCGGGGATCGATCAGGGTATAGACGATGTCCACGAGGAAGTTGATCAGGACGAATATGGCCGCCACGATCATGAGGTAGGCCACGATGACGGGCCTGTCCGCCGTGTTGATGGAGTCCACCAGGAGCTTGCCCATGCCCGGCCATGCGAAGATGGTTTCCGTCACGGTGGCGAAGGCAATGAGGCTCCCGATCTGCATGCCGAAGACCGTCACCACGGGAACGAGGGCGTTCTTCAGCGCGTGGGAGAAGAAGAGGCTCCTCCAGGAGACGCCCTTGGCCCTGGCGAACCGGATGAAGTCCTGGCGCATGACCTCCATGATCTGGGCCCGGATGAGCCGGATAAGCATGGCCAGTGTTCCGAGGGCGAGGGTCACCGCCGGGAGGACGATGTGCCGGAAGCCGTCCCAGGTGAGGAAAGCGAAGGGGATGCCGAAAAGAGGAGCCGTGGCCCCCCGGCCGGACGAAGGCAGGAGACCCTTCTCCACGGCGAAGTAGAAGATGAGGAGAATGCCCACCCAGAAGGACGGCAGGGAAATCCCCAGCAGGGACCCCCCCATGACCGCCCGGCTGAAGGGGCTGTTCGGCCTCGCCCCGGCGTAGACTCCGCATGGCAGCGCCACCGCCAGGGACAGGAGCACCGAGAAGAAGACCAGTTCGAGGGTGGCGGGCATCCGCTCCACGATGAGGGTCAGGGCGGGGCGCTTGAAGATGTAGGACACCCCCAGGTCCCCCCGGAGGAGGTTCTGCAGGAAGACCCCGTACTGCACCCACAGGGGCCGGTCGA
Organism: Aminivibrio pyruvatiphilus; assembly: GCF_004366815.1. NCBI lineage: Bacteria > Thermotogati > Synergistota > Synergistia > Synergistales > Aminobacteriaceae > Aminivibrio > Aminivibrio pyruvatiphilus. The sequence goes on from NZ_SORI01000003.1 coordinate 72,187, forward strand.
GGCCGAGGGCTGTCCGGGCCTCGGCGATCTGGGCGTCCGTGGCCGTGGGCGGCACGATCATGAGGACCGGGTCGCCGGTGAAGCTCATCACGAGAAAAACGATCACCGAGACGGTGAACAGGACGACAATCATCTGGACAAGGCGTTTCAGCAGATATTTCAGCATGGATCATATCCCCGTTTCGTGTGGAATGGAGAGCCCCGGGTTCAGCGGCAGGCAACACCTCACGGGCAGGCCTCCGATGCCGGGACGAGCTTCCCCGTCTCGTCGGCGTACCGGACTTCGCAGTCGAGCCAGACGCCTATCCTGTCGTGAACCCTGCGCCGGACCAGGCCGATGAGGCCAAGGACATCCCGGGAGGACGCCCCCCCGAGGTTGACGATAAAATTGGCGTGCAGAGAGGAAACCCGGGCCCCTCCCACGGTCTCCCCCTTGAGGCCCGTGTCCTCGATGATCTTTCCCGGAGGGCCCGCGAGCTCGAAGACCGCCGGATCGTTGGTGAACACGGAGCCGCAGTTGGGCAGGTCAAGGGGAAACTTGCCCCTGCGCTCCCCGAGGACCCGGATCTGTTCCCTCCTCACCGCGCCGGGTTCCGACCGCCGGAAATCCAGGACGGCGCCGAGGACGATCCACCGTTTTTCCGGCACGTCGGGAGGATCCTGGAAGAGGGACCGCCGGTAGGAGAAGCCGCACTCTTCATTCACGAATGTCCGCCGTTCCCCGGCAAGCGAGACGGCGTCCACGGACCGGATGTTCTCTCCGGCACTGTGCCGGAGGCTTCCTCCGTTCATGGTGACCAGACCGCCCAGGGAGCCGGGAATGCCCGCCGCGTGCTCGAAGCCGGAAAGCCCTGCGTCGGCAAGGTTCTTTACCAGCTTCGGCACCCAGATTCCTCCCCTGGCCCTCACCTCCGTACCGGAGATAGAAAATTCCGAAAAAAGCCTCCCCAGCTTCATCACCACGCCCCGGATGCCGCCGTCAGGGAAGAGCAGGTTCGTCCCCTTCCCCAAGACAAGAAAGGGCACATTCTCTCCCCTGACAAATTCCAGGAGCCGGAGGATCTCCTCCTCCGTGCGGGGCTGGACCAGGGCGTCCGCCGGCCCCCCGATCTTCCACGAACAATGGTCTTTCAGCGGCTCCATGGGGGAGACCACCCCCACACGGAGTTTCTGCAGCTTTTCCGCAAGGATCATGGGTGTTTCCGAACCGCCTTTCGCGAAGGGGGGATGGGAATCCTCCCATCCCCCTGCAGGTTTTCCGCGTTTCTTCTCTCCCTCATACTGCCGGGCGGAAGGTTCCCCGCTCGATATGGTGGAAGGCGAGAAAATCCGGAGCGGTCCCCCGGGCCTCCACCACGGTCCGGAAAATGTCGAGGGTCTTTTTCTGGCAGGTGAAAAGGAGCACCTGGTTGTCCTCCGCCGCTTCGAGAATGGCCTCAGCGGCCCCCTGCTGGCGGGTTTCGTCGAACCGGACGAGAAGATCGTCAAGTATCAGGGGCAGGGGCTCGGAATTCCGTCCCCACAGCGTCGCCAGGGAGAGCCGCATGGACAGGTAGACCTGGTCGGCGAGCCCTGAACTCCACTTGACCTCGTCCTTCCGTTCCCTGGAGGGATCGTTCCCTTCAAGGACCACGGAGAGTCCTCTCTCTCCTCCACCCGAAAGAAGAGTGTAGCGGTTTCCCGTCATGAGCGCAAGATATTTTCCCGCCCTGCGGATCACCTCGGGCTGGCGCTCCCTCTCGTGCTTCTCCTTGGAAACCTCGAGGAAATGCCTGGCGAGGATCACCGAAAGCCACTCTTTCACGCTGTCGTCCAGCTTCCGCTCCATCTCGCTCCTGGAAAAGAGCAGTTCCCCGAGGCGCTCATCCGCGGCGATCTGCTCCAGGCGGAGGGCAAGCCTACCTCTGGAGTCCGCCGCGGCCTCGAACTCCTTTTCCAGCACGGCGGCTTCCTCCGCCGCCCGCTCCCTCTCCTTCGCCCCGTCCTCCGCCGGGAGGGCCAGGAGCTCCTCTCCCGCCTTCTCCACTTCCTCCGCGGTGCCGAAAAGGCCAAGGAGGACCTTCCGCTCCCGGGAGGCATCGTCAAGGAGGCGTTCCCGTTCGTCCCAGCGGGCGGCGAGGGCCCTGTACCGTTCCTCGTTTTCCGAACCGGCGATGGTGAAGAGCTCCCCTGTTTTTTCCCCGTTGACTTCCAGCTCTCCCCGGTGTCCGGAAAGGGAGACGGAAAGGGCCGCCAGGTCCCGTTCGAGAGCGGCGATCTCCCCCTTTCTCTCCCCGGCCTGCCGCAGCGCGGCGGCAAGAATACGGATGGAAGACGGGTCGGGCTCTTCCGATAGCTCTGCGCCCGCACCCGCGAAGAGCCCCGCCAGGTCGGCAATGCGCTGCCTCACCGAGGAGATATACCTCTCGAGTTCCCTCATCTCCGCCTTCCGAGATTCGATAGCGGACTTCTCCGACCGGAGCTGCAGTATCCGGGGCACCAGGGCCTCCATGTCCTTCGGGGCAAGGTTCTGGTCAAATTGCCGCCCTGCAAGCCAGCGGCGCCATTCGGCCACAAGACTGTCAAGCTCTGCAGCTGTCCGCTCAAGGGCGCTCTCCATGGCCTCGCTCTCGCTGTCCATCCGGGCCATCACGGCGGCCATCTGTCGGCTCCGTTCGCTCAGCACGGCGAACCGTTCGTTCGCCGAATTGTCCCTCTCCCCTTCTTCCAGAAGCTCGTCCATTTCGTTGGCGAACCTCGGGGCCCTGATACCGAGCCGCTCCCCGAGTTCCTCCCGTCTGTTCCGGAGCCTTTCGACCCTGGCCTTCTGGCTTTCCAGCAGCAGCAGGGTCTCCTCCATCCGCAGGTCGAGATCGTCCATCCTGCGGGTCCACCAGGAGAGGGCCGTCTCGTACCGCTTCTGCTGGTCCCGGTGGGCTATGAATGAGAGCAGGGAGGCGCTGAAAAGGGCCACGGCGCCGAAGAACCACAACCGGTCAGAGGTGAGCCAGGCCTGGTAGGTGCCCCCTCCGCCCACGGCGAGCAGCGCCCCGGAGATGAGGGCCACCATGGTCCCGGGCTCGGGGGGCTCTTCCTCGGCGAGGACCGCTTTTTCACTGATAATGGTGGTCCTGGCTTCCTCGAGGTTCGCCAGCTCCTCTTCCTCGTCGCAGAGTTCCCCGAACACGGCCCGCAGGCCGGTGATGAGGCTCCACCGCTCGGTGGCCCGCTTTGCTCTTGTCTCCACTCCCGCCGTTTCCCGGTCGAGGGAAGCGGCCTCGCTTCTCCGGTCTTCCCGCAGGCGATTCCACTGGACAAGGGATTTCTCCTCTTCACCCTTCCTCCTCTCGAGAAGCTCCTTCCGCTCTGCGGTCCTTCTGGCGTAGTCTATGGCTTGGGCAGAGACATCGGCCCCGGCGAGGTGTTCTTCCGTCCACCAGGAACAGAGATTCTCCAGGTTTCCCCTGAAGGCCTTTTCCGCGTCCCCTATCTCCTTTTCCAGAAGCCCCCTTCTGGCGAGAGATGCCCGGAACTGCTCGCTCTCGTGCTCCAATCCCTCCACTTCCTGCCGCGCTTGAAGACACCCGAGGACGGGGTCCGCCTCCAGGACGGCCTTCTCCCTTGCCTTCGCCGCCTTTTCTTCCTCCAGGCGGGCGACGGCGGCCTCTATCCTTTCCTTCTCCTCTTTCAGCCGTTCCAGCCGGGACAGGCCGTTTTCGGGAAAGGGATGAAGCTCCGTCATACCGGCAAGCCTCAGTTCAGTCTCCTCGAGGGCCTTCCGGGAGGGGCGGGCCTTTTCAAGAAGCTCCAGCCTGGCGATCCGTCCTTTGAGGATCTCCAGCCGCTCCTTCTTCTTTTCAATGGAGTCTTCCATGGCAGACAGGTCGTCCTTCATCCTCCGCCATGCGCCGTTACGCTCCCTGAGATCCCGTATGGCGGCGTCCGTTTCGCCCATGGAGGCGAGAAGCCGGTTCACCGCCGACGCACTCCGGGCGTTCCCCCACGGCCGGTAGAGTTCATTCTGCCGGGCATCGAGCAGCGAGAGCAGTTTCGGAAGGGATGCCGACCCCAGGCCGGCTCCGGCGGCAAAGAACCGGGCGGCCACGTCGGAAGAGTTCAGGGGGTCCAGGGACTGCATCTCCCCGAGCCCCATGGCGAAAACGCTCTCGTAGACATCCCTGCTGATGGAGAAGAAATCCGGCGAAAGCTCGGCGGCAGGGCCCCCGTCGGCGGGAGCAATGAGGTTCTTCTGCCCCTCCACGGTCAGGATGTAATCCCTCCCGTCCTCCATGCGGATCCTTGCGGAGCCTCCGTGCTGCCCGCCATTCAGGGGCTCGTACAGGTTCGCCTTCCCCCTGCCGTTCTTCCCCCTGCTGAAAAGCAGGCGGCGGAAGAAATTCATCAGGGTGGTCTTGCCGCTTTCGTTCTCTCCATGAAAGATGGTGAGCCCTTTAGACAGTTTAGCTCCCGAGCCCGAGAAAACACCGAAGTTATTGACAAAAAATTCCGTTATCTTCATAATCCGTCAATCCCTTCGAGCAGTCCGGACAGGGCCGAAAAGGTCCCCCTGTCGAGGAGCAGCTCCGCGTCCTCGTCGGACAGGGAGTCTATCACGTCCAGCACCTCCCGGGACGGGATCCTGTCCAGAATTCCCCGCTCTCTGAGGATGTTCTTGAGTCCATCCCGGAGATTGCCTCCCTGCCGGAAAGCCCGGACCTCCTTCAGGAAATCGCCTGCAAAATGGCTGCCCGCCGCGAGGGAGTCAAGATCCAGGGGGGGGGCCGTCACCTCGAAAATCTCCTCGGTGAAGATGAAATCGGGCCTGTCTTCCTCCCCTTCGTTCACTGTCTCAAGAAGCCCGCCGGGCCCCCTGAGAAACCCCGGGCGGCGGAGGAGTCCGTGGATCTTCCCCCGGCCTGAAATGGAAAGCCGCAGAAGGGCCGGCAGCCTGCCGTTTTCCCGCCGGACCGTCTCCTTCAGGTCCGACACGGCCTGGAAAAACTCCTCGTCCCGCTCCATTCCGTCAATGGAAATGTCCCCGCTTCTCCACCGTACCACGTCGCAGGGGACGAACTCGGCACACCCTGGCTCACCGGCGGAGAGGGTGACGTAAAAAACGCCCTTTTTCCCCGTTTCCCGGATGTTCCTCCCCTGGATAGTCCCGGGATAGACCACAAGGGGGTCCCGGCAGAGCACCTCCGCCCCGTGCACGTGGCCCAGGGCCCAGTAGTCCATGCCCGCCGCCCTCAGGTCGTCCAGGGAACAGGGGGCGTAGTTTTCATGCCCCTTCCGGCCGCCCACGTTGCAGTGGAGCAGGGCGATGTTCACGCCTTCTCCCTTCCGGCCCGCGAACCGGAGGGCCACATTTTCCTCCACGTCCCGGACGGGATAGCTGAAGCCGTGAACCGTGCCGGCCATCTCCCCTCCAAGCACCAGGGGAACTGACTCGACCCCGGGGCCGAACCGGAAGGCCAGGGGCGGAAAATCCCTGTCCGCCTCCCATCCCGAGAGGGAATCGTGGTTTCCCGCAGCGATGAAGGAAGGGATTCCTCCGCCGGAAAGGCGCCGAAGCTGTTCGAGAAAAAAAACCTGGGCCCGGACGCTTCTGTCCTCGCTGTCATAGACATCGCCCGAGACCAAGAAGAAATCCGCTCCCTTCTTCAGGGCGAAGGTGACGGCATTTTCAAAAGCCCGGAAAGTCGCTTTTCGCAGGAATGCCCCGAGGGAGGGAGAGATATCGGAAAGCCCGGAAAAAGGGCTGTCGAGGTGAAGGTCCGCGCAGTGAACGAAAGAAATTTTCCGGCCGCTCACCGGGTCTTCCCCCTCTCCGCCGGGAGAAAAGGCAGCTCGTTCTGGTACACTCGGCACCACTCCCTTCAAAAATCCCGTCTACTTTATGCCACAGCTTCCTTCTTTGCAACACGATCCTGTTTCCTCAGTTTTTCCCGGCAGAGGGAATCACGCCGGGGCCCCTTGTCTCCCGGGGCTTGTCACCGGCCGGTGACAATGGGATAATTCTTCCGTAATTGAATCCGATTGTGGAGGATTATAGAGAGATGAAAGGATTTGGAGCGGCCATTTCGGCCATTTCGTACTACCTTCCGCCGAAAGTGGTGGACAACAGGGCCCTCGTGGAGGAGTTCGGCACGTGGACTGAAGATAAAATATACCAGAAAACCGGAATAAGGGAACGCCACGTGGTCGACGGGGAGCTGGTGTCGGACCTTGCGGCCAGGGCGGCGGAAAAGCTCTTCGAAGAACACGGCGTCGACCGGGATTCTATCGACTTCCTGCTGCTGTGCACCGAAAGCCCCGATTATTACCTTCCGGCCACAGCCTGCGTGGTGCAGGACCGTCTTGGCCTGAAAAAAACCACCGGGGCCCTGGACTACAACCTGGGATGCTCGGGCTTCATCTATGGCCTCGCCCTCTCGAAGGGGCTCATCGCCGCGGGCATAGCGTCGAGGGTCCTGCTCATCACCGCCGACACCCTGACCCGGACAATCAACCCGAAGGACAAGAGCACCCGGACCATCTTCGGCGACGCCGCGGCGGCCATCCTGGTGGAGGCCTCCGACACGGCCCGTATCGGCGATTTCGTCCTCGGCACCGACGGCTCAGGCATGGACAAGCTCATCATACCCGCCGGTGCATGGGCAGCCCCCCGCTCTCCCGAAACTGCCGCCGAACGGACAAACAAGTGGGGAAACACCAGGAGCGCGGAAAACCTGTACATGAACGGCCCGGAGGTACTCAACTTCACCCTGGCCACCGTGCCCGAAGCGGTCAGCCGGACACTGGAGGCTCATTCCCTGAAGCTCGAGGACGTGGACCTCTTTGTCTTCCACCAGGCCACGCTCCTCATCCTGGAGCACCTGAGGAAGGAAATCGGCATTCCTCCGGAGAAGTTCTTCATGAACATGGAGAACAAGGGCAACACGGTGAGCGCCACCATTCCCATGGCTCTGCGGGACGCCGCCGACGAGGGCAGGCTCCGCCCCGGGGACAGGGTCATGGCCGTGGGATTCGGCGTCGGGTATTCCTGGGGAGCGACTATCATACGATGGTAAGAACAGCACCTCTTGTATTCTGAAAAATGTGATAGACTGGGGGGCGGAACAGTCATGTTCCGCCCCTTTTTCGCTGCGCACAAGGAGCGTGGATACATTGAGCGGAATGGTACTCCGGAAGTTTGTCGCCCCTGAAATCATCTTCGGCAGAGGATCCCGCGCTCTCGCCGGCCGGTACGCCAGGAACCTCGGAGGCACGAAGATCCTCGTGGTCACCGACGACGGCGTGGCCGAAGCCGGGTGGCTCGATCCCCTCCTCGAAAGCCTCGAAGGCGAGGGCCTGGGCTGGGCGGTCTACCGCGACGTTCAGCCGAACCCCACCGAATCCATGGTCATGCGGGGAGCTCACATCTACACCTCGGAAGGCTGCGACCTCATCCTCACCCTCGGCGGAGGAAGCCCCATGGACTGCGCCAAGGCCATCGGTGCCGTCCACGCCAACGGGGGGAACGTGCTGGACTTTGTGGGGGTGGACAAAATCCCCGTCCCCTGCCCTCCGGTGGTCTGCATACCCACCACCGCAGGAAGCGCCGCGGACATCTCCCAGTTTTCCATCATCAAGAACGAAAAAACAGGCATCAAACACGCCATTGTCAGCAAGTCCATGGTCCCTGACGTGGCCCTGGTGGACCCGGACACGACCCTCACCATGGACGGCTTCCTCACCGCGTCCACGGGAATGGACGCCCTCACCCACGCCTTCGAGGCCTACGTGTCCCGGGCGCACTCGCCTCTTACGGACCTCCACGCACTCCAGTCCGTGGAGATGGTGCACACCTTTCTTCTCCGCGCCATGGGCGACCTCTCCAACCCGGAATACCGGACCGGGATGATGCTGGCGTCCCTCCATGCCGGCCTCGCCTTTTCCAACGCGAGTCTCGGCGTGGTCCACGCCCTCTCCCACAGTCTCGGCGGGCTCCTCGACCTTCCCCACGGAGAATGCAACTCCCTGCTCCTCCGTCACGGGGTGGAAGCCAACTTCGATGCCGTCCCCGAACGGTTTGCCTCCCTCCTCGAACGGTTCGGCGGCCCTGCGGAACCTCCCGGCGTCCTCCCCGGGCTGCTCGCCCGCCTTGATGACCTCAGGGAACGGGCAGGTCTTCCGGGAAGGCTCCGGGATCTCGGCCTGAGTGAGGATCTTCTTCCCGAAATAGCGGCGGCGGCTTGGGAGGACCCCTGCATGATCACGAACCCCCGTCCCATGTCCTCTTCCGACCTTGAGGGAATCCTGCGAAATGCCTACTGACCGGCGGACATCCGAGCAGGACGACCAGCTCCTGGCCCTCATGGGGCTCGGAGCCCAGTCGGGGAAGAAAAGCCACTACCCGGAGCTGAAGCGGCGGCTCGCCGAGCTTGAACGGGTCCAGGCACTGCTGGACAGGGCCCAGGACGCTATCTTCGTGGTCTCCCTTCCCGATGAAACCGTGGAGTACAGGAACGAATCCGCCCTTGGTCTCCGCGGCGGCTTCGGGCGGAGAGAACAGCGTCCCCTGGAGGACTTCCTCAAGGGACCCGACGGGAGAGGACTCACCATCAGGTCATGTTTTCCCGACCCCGGGGAGGGGGAGGACCGTATGATCCTTCCCCTGCTGACCGAGAAGGGCGTCCGGCGGTTCGAGGCTTCCTTCATGGCGGCGGAGACGGAAGGCCGCCTCTCCGGGGTACTCATCCTCAGGGACCAGGAGGACAGGATCCGCACGGAGGCCCGGCTCGCCGAATCCCTGCGGCAGGTGGAGCAGGCCCGGATGCGGACCGTCCATCTCACCGCCACCCTCGTGGAGATCAAGGACTCCTACACGGGCAAGAACCAGCGCCAGGCCGCGGGCCTCGCCCACGCCATCGGCACGGCTCTCGGAATGACGGGAGACCCCCTGGAAAACCTGGTAACGGCCACACTCCTCCACGACGTGGGGATGATGGCCATTCCCGCGGAAATTCTCTGCATTCCGGGACCTCTCCGTCCTGTGGACCGCCGGCTGATGCAGGAACACGCCTCCATAGGATGCGACATTCTGAAGAAACAGGGATTCCCGCCGGAGATCCACCTCACGGTGCTCCACCACCATGAACGCATGGACGGCAGCGGCTATCCGAAGGGCCTGAAGGGAGAGGAAATCCCTTTCGGGGCCCGGATCGCCGGCATTGCCGACGTGACGGAGGCCATGCTGAGCCACAGGCCCTACCGCCCCGCCTGGCCCCTGGAAAAGGTGCTGGAGGAACTCTCGGGAAAAAAAGGGGTCCTTTATGACCCGGAAGCGGCTGAAACCTGCATAAAACTGCTTGAAGGAGGGTACACCCTCGACGACGAGTGGTTTTACAAAAGGTAAAAAATTCCGGGGGCCCTTAAGGGCCCCCGGAACGCATTACTGGTGGGACACGTTGAACACGAGATCAAGGCGGGTGAGCCGGAACAGTTCCTCCACCATCCCCCGAAGGCCTGTGATGACCATCTTTCCGCCCTTCTGGAGGCATCTCTTGTGAATGGAGATCAGGACCCCCAGCCCGGAGCTGTCCACGTATTCCAGGCCCGAAAGGTCGATGGTCAGGTGGATTATCCCTTCTTCAAGAAGCCCTATGAGCTGCTCCCTCACGGACGCCGAATCCTCGACGTACATGCTGCCGCCCAGGCGTACCCGCGCCCCGGCGCCGCTTTTGCTAATATCCACTTTCATGGCGCATCCTCCTTCTCCATGGACAAACTTCGGAAAGCAAGCCAATTATACGACAGCGGGCTTATTTGACAAAACCCCGCCGTCCTTTTCAATTTTGAAGCGCTCCGTCATGCGCCGCATGTCCTCGGAGGTCTCGCTGACCTCCTGGGCGCTCGTGGCCACGGTCTCCATGGCAGCCGCCGTCTCCTCCATGGAGGCCGCGAGGGTCTGCACATGGTCGTCTGTGAGCTCCATGACGCTGGCGGTGGTGTCGATGAGGGAAATCACCTTGTCGGACTTGGCCACCTCCTCGTCGGTGGTGGAAATGATTTTCCTGATGTCCTCCACGGAACTCCTGATGGCTTTGCCGATCCGTTCCAGGGACTCCCCGGCCACATGGGCGATGGACACGCCTTCCTCGACGCCCTGCCGGCTTTTCTGCATGGACGCCACGGCGGACCTGGTCCCGTCGAGGATCCTGGCCACCAGTTCAGCTACCTCCCTGGCTCCCTGCTGGGACTGCTCCGCCAGTTTCCGGACCTCCTCGGCCACCACGGCGAACCCCCTGCCGGCCTCCCCTGCCCGGGCCGCCTCAATGGCGGCGTTGAGGGCGAGAAGGTTGGTCTGGTCGGCGAGGCCGGTGATGGTGTCTCCCACCACGCCGATCCGGGCGGAAAAGGTATCGAGCTGCGACAGAAGCTGTTCCGTTTCTTCCACGGAAAGCTTGATGTTCTCCATGCGCTCCACGGTCTGGGCCACGGTTTTCCGACCCTCCTCGGCCGCGCCTGACATCTCGCCGGAATTTTTGTCGGCGCTCGCCGCGAGGCTCTGGGCGATCTGGATGAGGCTGCTCATCTCGAGCATGACCTTGGAGGCCTCAACTGAGTTTTCCCGGCCCCTCCTGGTCTGCTCGGCCAGTTGGGCGTTGCCCTCGGCCACCTCGTTGGTGGTGCTGGTCACCTCTTCGGTGGAGGCCGCCGTCTCTTCGGAGAGGGCTGACAGGTGGATCGACTTTTCCTTCAGCTCCCGGACCATCTCCCGCTGCCCCCGGACCATGTCCGCCAGGGAGTCCGCCATGAGCCCCAGTTCGTCCCGCGAGACGATGTGAAAATCCTCCCGCTCGATGGACAGATCCCCTTCCTTCGCCATCCCGGCGAGGACGGTCACCCTGTTCAGGGGGCGGGTGAGGCTCCTGGTCATGGCGAAAGCGATGACTGCTCCGAGAATCACTGCGGCCACCGTAGACACGAGAATGACGGAAATGGTGGAAGCAAGGCTGGTCACGGCGTGATCGGCAATTTTCTGGGAATTCGCCGCCCCGGTCTGCACCACCTGGTCGGCGAGGGCAAGAATGGCCCTTCCCGTCTCGACCCTCCGGGCGTTGATTTCGTCGAGTCTTCTCCAGGCAGCCAGGATCTCCGCCATCACGGACCGGTAGTCCGCCCCGGCGTGTTCCACCGCCTCGAGCTGTTCGATATTCACCCGCTGGAAGGTCATGGCCTTCAGGCGCTCCAGAATCGATCCCATCTCATCGAAGTACCGCAGCCCCTCTTCCAGGAGCACGGGGTTCCTCTGGGCCTGCCCCCTGTAGTTGGCGACGCGGACCAGGTTCCCCAGGTCGATGACGGCGTTGCCGAGAACAATCTTCTGCAGCCGCTCCGAAAGTTCCGACGGCAGGGTGCTCTCGCCGAACTCCTTTTCGAGGGTCTGCTCCTGGGACTGAAGGTACCGCTCGGCGTTCTCGAAGAATGCTTTTTCGCCGTCAGTGGCCCTGCTCCTGAGGGCATTCATGGTCTCCACGGTCTTCTCGGTATCGTCCATGAGCTTCACGTACTCGTCCAGGCCTGCCAGGGCTTTGGCGGCGTCCGCCCTGAGAGTCACCAGGGCAGGGTACTTCTCAGCGAGGGCAGCCGCCTCCCCCAGGGCTGTCCGGGAACTTTCAGCGGCCCGGCGACCTGCTTCGAGGAAGGTCCGGTCGTAGGTGTAGCCATAGCCCCGTATTTCATACATGAGATCCTGAACGGTGCTCTGAACCCTGTTGGCCGCCACCATTTCCGGTACGTACTCGTCGGCGAGGGAACGGGCTTCACGGCTCACTTCCCCCATGTTGAGCCAGCTCAGCGCCCCCACCCCCGAAAATATGAGCAGCAGTACGCCGAAAGCAAGGGCAAGCTTCGCCCCAATCCTGAAGTTCCTGAACATTCTTCCACCTCTCTCCTCTTGAGAATAAGATCAAAAAAACATTCTTTCAGGGCGGCCATCCCGCCGCGGGGAACACGGCGCCCCGGCGTACGGGAAGAGACCCCGTTTTTTCCTGCGGTTACATCACCGTGACCGGATCTCCTCTTCTCACTTCTCCGCCCCTGCCCACCCGAAGAAAGTACCCCGCCGCGGGCAGAAGGCACCAGCCCCGGTAATCGTAGCTGTGGGGCTCCCCCGGTTTTTTGCCTTTCTCGATGACTTCCAGAAGCACAGAATCCCCCGCCTTGAGAACCGCTCCCACGGGCAGCTCTTCGGGGAGCCCTTCCACCACCAGGTTCTCAGCGAGGGATCCAGGTGGAAAGGCAAAACCGGCCTCTTCTTCCGCCTTCCGGATATCCTCGGCCCGAAGAAGGCTCACTTCCCGTTCCGTGACGCCTCTGTGGGAGTCCCCTTCGATACCGCCGGGAAAGAACCGGGCACGTTCCACTTCCGTCTTCGGCTGCTGCCGTTCCGTGCTCACGCAAATGGCCGTCACTGAAGCCATGATTCCCACACCCCCCGCTTGTTCGTTATAAAAAAGAACCAGTTCATAATACGATAGAATACAAAAAAAGGCGAGGCCCGGAGGCCCCGCACTTCACTTTCAGCAGGCATCGGCGGTGTACCGTGTTCTTCAGGCCATCCTCGGCAGAAGCACCGGATGGGCTTCCTCTTCCTCTCCGGCACCTCTGCAGGAGGCGGAAAAATCGACGTGCCGCTTCCTCCCGCCCCAGCTCAGAGTCCGCTGAGCCGGCACCGTTTCGGCGATCACAGAGCCGTTCCGTACCGACCAGAGACACTCGCTCTGGAGCCGTATGGCCTCGAACCGGTCCGGGGCGTCGAGGACCAGGAGGTTCGCGGGCTTCCCCTGCTCGATGCCGTAGCGCTCCTCCACGTTCATGGTCCGGGCGGAATTGACGGTGATCATGTCGAAGAGGCGGAATATCTGGTCGTACCCGCTCATGTGGGCCGTGTGGAGCAGCAGGTTGGCGGCGGCGAGCATGGATCCCTTTCCCATGGGGTACCATGGGTCCATGATGGAATCATGGCCGATGCAGACGTTCACCCCCGCCGCATCCAGTTCGTCCACCCGGGTGTGCCCCCTGCGCCGGGGATAGCCGTCTGTGCGGTTCTGGAGCACCGAGTTGTCGAAGGGAAGGGTGATGAAATTCATCTTCGCCCGCCGGAAAATGCCCATGAGCTTCAGGGCGTAGTCGTTGTTGTAATTATGCATGGCCGTGGTATGGCTCGCCGTCGTGCGGGGACCCATGCCGGAGGCGATGGCGCATTTTGCCATGACCTCTGCAAACCGGGACTGGTCGTCCCCCGTCTCGTCGCAGTGAATGTCCACGAGCCGGCCGTACTTTTCCGCCAGATCGAAGGCCAGCTCCACGGACCGGACGCCGTCCTCCCGGGTCAGCTCGTTGTGGGGAATGGCACCGACGCAGTCGCACCCCATCTCCACTGCGCGGCGAAGATTCCGTTCGCCGTCGGGTATGGTGTAGATGCCGTCCTGGGGAAAGGCCACCACCTGGATTTCGGCAACCTCCCGCATTTCGTCCTTCAGTTCCAGCAGGGCTTCCACGGTAACCAGGGACGGGTCGGTGGTGTCGGCGTGGGTCCGGATGAACTGCACGCCGTTGGCCGCCTCCCAGAGGACGGCTTCCCTGGCGTTCCGGAGAATCTCCTCTTTCGTGACGCCCGGCCGGCGCTCGCCCCAGATGGCAATGCCCTCGAGGAGGGTGCCCGAGGCGTTGTACCGGGGCGATCCCACTGTGAGGACCGCGTCGAGGTGGAGGTGGGGGTCCGCGAAAGGAGGAGTCACCAGCCTGCCGCCCGCGTCGATCTCCCGGACCGCGCCGCAGTCCAGCCGCCTTTCCACGGCGGCGAACATTCCCCCGCTGATGCCGATGTCCGCTATTTCTCCGTCTGCAAGCCGTGCCCGGCGAATAATCAGGTCCATGGCCATTTCCCCTCTCTCCTTTTAATGCTACCGGTTGCACATTTTAACACGAGGACTGCCCGGTGTCCATGGCTGACAAAAAATTCCGGAATTCTCGTTACATATCACCATTGACACGGGCTGAAGGCAACCGTTTAATGATGTGAATAGGCATTTTGCCGGTACATTTCTGATAAAATAAGATACTGCCCTTATCCTGCACCGGAACATACGGGGAGGTGAGCCGGAAAAGTCAGTCCACCGGGAAAGGGTGCGTCCGAACGGCAGTTTGGGGAAGCGTCCGCGGCATCTGCGGCCGCTGTTACCGAGACCAGGGAGGTGTATCTTTTGAGGAAAAGCGTATTGGCGTTGTTGATGATATTCGTCCTGCTCCTCGCCGGAACCGCTTCGGCGGAGGCCAAGGACTACAAGGACTTCAAGCTGGCCGCCGTCTTCCAGACGGCCATCGAGGAGCCCTGGGACGGGGCGATCCACCAGGCCTGTCTCCTGCTGCAGAAGGAACTGGGCTTCACCTATGAATTCACCGAAAAAGTGGGAGCTGCCGACTTTGAAAGGGTCCTCAGGGAATACGCCGAGAGAGGCTTCGACCTCATCGTGGGAGACGCCTTCCTCGCCGGAGAGGAACCTTCCCGCCGCATAGCGAAGGACTATCCCGAAGTCGCTTTCGCCTTCGGGTCCGAGTTCACCTTCCAGGAACCAAACTACTCCGTGTTCGACAACTGGATTCATGAACCCTCATACCTCTGCGGCATCATCGCGGGCCGCATGACTAAAACCAACACCCTCGGAATCGTCGCAGCCATCCCCATCGCGGAAGTCAACCGTCTCGTCCACGCCTTCAAACAGGGCGCCCTTTCGGTCAATCCGGCCGTCAAGGTGAAGGTCGCCTACATCGGGAGCTGGTTCGATCCCCCCAAGGCCAAGGAAGCCACCCTCGCCCAGATCGAGGCGGGAGCCGACCTTATTTTCGCCGAACGGTTCGGCGTGTTCGAGGCCGCCAAGGAGAAGGGCGTCCTCGCCTTCGGCAACATGATGGACCAGCACGCCCTCGCGCCCGAGGTGGTCATCACCGGACCGGTGTGGAATATGGAACCCACCGTCCGCCACTCCATCGACGCCGTGAGAAACAAGGAATGGAAGGCCGAAGACCTGAGAGAATGGTCCATGATGGCCCGGGGCGGCGCATATCTCGCTCCCTTCCACGAGTTCCAGCAGAAGCTTCCTCCCGAAGTGATCAAGGAAGTCCGGGAGCTGGAAGCGAAGATCATGAACGGCCAGTTCACCGTGCCCGTCGTCGAGACCGAGCTCAAGACGGACTGATTGCCGCTCCGGGGGCGGGCCCTCCTGCCCGCCCCTTTCGTCTTTATCCATCATTCTCAATGTATTCGCAGCTACCCGAAAGGGGTGGATACCATGCCCGCTGACAGGCTTGCCATGAGCGCCGGACCCGGGGAAGTGCCGGCCTCCGGGCACACCGACCCTCCCTGCGTCGTGGAAATGCTCTCCATTACCAAGACATTCCTCGACGTCACGGCGAACAGGGACGTGAACTTTTCGCTCAGGGAAGGGGAAATCTGCGCTCTTCTCGGCGAGAACGGCGCAGGGAAGACCACGCTCATGAACATTCTCTTCGGCTATTACGCCGCCGACAGCGGAGAAATCCGCATCGGGGGCGAGAAAGTCTCCTTTTCGTCCCCCAGGGACGCCATCGCCTGCCGCATCGGCATGGTCCACCAGCACTTCACCCTGGTGCCGTCCCAGACCGTGCTTGAAAACGTGGTGGTGGGAAGCGGCGGAGGGAGATTCTTCCTCGATCTTTCCGGGGCGAGAAAAAAACTGCTCGCCCTTCAGGACCGCTTCGGACTCCACGTGGACCCCGACGCCCCGGTGTGGACCCTCCCCATCGGCGGACAGCAGAAGGTGGAGATCCTGAAGGCCCTCTACAGGGACGCCCGCATCCTGATCCTCGACGAACCCACGGCGGTGCTCGCACCCCTGGAAACCAGGGAGCTTTTCGCGACCCTCCGCACCCTCGCAGCGGAGGGCTGCTCCATCATCTTCATCTCCCACAAGCTCTACGAGGTCATGGAGATCGCCGACCGGGTGGTGGTGCTCACAAAGGGAGTCCTCACCGCCGAAAGGAAGGTCTCCGAGACCACCGAGAGGGAGCTGGCCAGCCTCATGGTGGGCCGGGAACTCGCGGAGAAGAAGCGTCCCCCCCGGGGAACCCCGGGAAGCCCCCTTCTGGTCGTCCGGGGGCTGACGGTGAAGAACGACAGGAATCTCGAGGCAGTGAACGATCTCTCCCTGGACATCCGCTCAGGAGAGATCCTGGGCATGGCCGGCGTTTCCGGCAACGGGCAGAGAGAGCTCGCGGAAGCCCTGTTCGGCCTGCGCAAACCCGTGTCGGGCACCATCTCCGTGGACGGCGGAACCCTTCCCCCGGGCAGGCCGAAAGCCTCGGTGAACAGCGGCATGGGGAGGATTCCCGAGGACAGGATGACCACCGGTCTCCTCCTTGAGCTTTCCGTGGAGGAAAACCTCGTCCTGGAGAACCACGGCGAATTCCGCTCCATGGGCATGCTGGACCACGGCGCCATAGGGCGGCACGCCGACCGGCTCATCTCCGAGTTCAGCATCAGGACCGACGGCAGGGCGGCAAAAGCCCGGACCCTTTCGGGAGGAAACCTCCAGAAGATCATCCTGGCAAGGGAACTTTCCGCGTCGCCGAAAGTGGTGGTGGCTGCCCAGCCCACCAGGGGGCTCGACGTGGGCGCCATCGAATACGTCCACTGGCGGATCCTGGATGCCAGGGCAAGCGGCGCAGCCATTCTTCTCATCTCCGAGGATCTCGACGAAATATTCCAGCTCAGCGACCGGATCGCCGTCATGTTCGAAGGCCGCATCATGGGCATCGCCGACGGCGGCTCAGCGTCCAGGGAGCGGATCGGACTCTGGATGAGCGGGGTGAACGAACCATGCGCATGATCATAACGAAACGGGCCCCCCTTCCAGGATGGATCCAGGTACTCGTCCCCGTGGGAGCCATTCTGGCGACCCTCGTCCTTTCGGCCGTTCCCATCCTCATCGCCGGAGGGGACCTCTGGCTCTCCTACACGTCTCTCTTCAGGGGAGCCCTGGGCACCCGGTACAACTTTCTCGAAACCTGCGTGAAGGCCGCTCCCCTGACCTTCACCGGCCTGGCCGTGGCCTTCGCCTTCCGGGCGAAATTCTGGAACATCGGCGCGGAAGGGCAGCTTCTCGCCGGGGCCATCGCGGCCACATGGGTTGGCATCAGCGCCCCGGCCCTTCCGAAAGCCGCCGTGCTGATCCTCGTCTGCGCTGCGGGCTTTCTCGCAGGCGGCCTCTGGGCCACCGTCCCGGCCCTTCTGAAGACGAAGTACAGGGTGGATGACGTGGTCACCACCCTCCTTCTGAACTACGTCATGTGGCACATCATGGGATACCTGCTCTTCGGCCCCCTCCAGATGCCGAACTCGAGCTGGCCCAGGTCGCCCGCCATAGCGGAGCTGGCCCGGTTCCCCGTGCTCCTGGTCCGCTCCCGGTTCCACCTCGGCATCGTGCTTGCGGTCGCTGCCGTCCTCATTGTCTGGTTCATCAACTCGAAGACCGTCTTCGGATACCAGTCCCGGGCGGTGGGGGTCAACCCCAGGGCGGCGGCTTTCGGAGGCATTGACGTCAACTCAGTGATCATCCGCACCGCCGTCCTTTCCGGCGGGCTCGCGGGAATGGCGGGAGTGGGGGAGGTGGCCGCCATTCACTTCCATCTCCTCATGGACATATCGCCCGGCTTCGGGTACTCGGGCATCGTCATCGCCATGCTGGGAAGGCTCCATCCCCTGGGAACGGCCCTCGCGGCCTTCTTCTTCAGCGTCATAATCGTCGGGGCCCAGTCCATGAGCAGGCTCACCGGCGTCCCGACCTACATCGCCGAGGTGATCCAGGGCATGGCCCTCATCGTGATGCTCATCGCCCTCCTCCTCACCGAATACCGCATAAAGGCGGTGAAAGACTGATGGAACAGGTACTCACCCTCACCTTCATCACCGGCCTCCTCGCCGCCATGATGCGCATGGCCACCCCCATCATCTTCGGCACCCTGGGGGAAATTCTCAGCGAGCGGGCAGGCGTCCTGAACCTCGGCATCGAGGGGATCATGCTCATGGGCGCCATGACGGGCTTCCTCACCACCCTCAGCACCGGCTCCCTCTGGCTCGGCGTGGCCGCGGCGGCACTGATCGGCGCTCTCCTTGCCCTTTTCATGGCCTTCCTGGCGGTCTACCTCGGGCTCTCCCAGCATGTCTCCGGCCTCGGCATCACCCTGTTCTCCACCGGGCTGGCCATGTTCATCTACCGGCTCAGCGTGGGATCTCCGGTGAATCCTCCCACGGTACGGCCCTTCACCCAGATGGCCATTCCGTTCCTGTCGGAGCTGCCCGTGGTGGGCCCCGCATTTTTCACCCAGTACACCCTGGTCTACTGGGCGTTTCTTCTCATCCCGGCCCTCTGGATTCTTCTCTACAGGACCACCTGGGGTCTCGCCATCCGCACGGTGGGTGAAAACCCCCTCGCGGCCGATACAGTGGGCATCAACGTCAACCTCGTCCGGACCCTCTGCCTGGCGGCCGGGGGGGCCCTCATGGGCATCGGAGGCGCCTTCCTCACCCTCGCCCACCAGAACATGTTCCTCATCGACGTGGTGGGAGGCAGGGGATGGATCAGCATCGCCATGGTCATCTTCGGCAACTGGGATCCCGTCCGTGGAGCGGCGGGAGCCCTCATCTTCGGCTTCCTCGACGCCCTGCAGCTCCGCCTCCAGGGACTGGGATTCAACATTCCCTTCCACCTGTTCCTTCTCATCCCCTACCTGATGACGGTCGTCGCCCTTGTCAGCGTGTCGCGGAGGGCCGCGGCCCCGGCAGGTCTCCTGAAGCCCTACCGGCGGGAAGAAAAAGGCTAGAGACTTTCTCCCCGGGGAGAAAGAGAATTATCGACAGACGGGAGAGTGCAGCATGACGCAGCGATATGTCGGAAAAAGCGTCCAGAGAGTGGACGCGGTGAAAAAAGCGACCGGCGAGGCCTGTTTCGTGGCCGACATTACCCTTCCCCGGATGCTCCGCGCCAGGGTCGTCAGGGCGGGCATCCCCCACGGAAAAATCCTTTCCGTCGACACCTCGGCGGCGGAGGCCATGCCCGGAGTGAAGAAGGTCGTCACGGGACAGGGATGCTCCATGCTCTTCGGCACATGCCTCTGGGACCAGCCTCCCCTGGCGGTGGACAAGGTGCGCCATGCGGGCGAGCCGGTGGCGGTGGTGCTGGCGGAAACGGAAAACCAGGCCGAAGCGGCGGCGAAGGCAGTGACGATCGAATATGAAAAGCTTCCCTTCGTCCTCGACCCCGTGGAGGCCGCCGCGCCGGGGGCGCCTCTGATCCATGAAAAAAACGGCTCCTACCGCAGGGTGGAGTACGTGGTCCATCCCGTTCCCGGAACCAACATCTTCCACCATTACAAGCTCCGCAAGGGAGAGAGCGAAAAAGGCTTCGCCGAAGCGGATGTCACCGTGGAGGACGAGTTCGAATTTCCCATCTCGAGCCATGCCGCCATCGAGCCCCACGGGGCGGTGTGCAGGTTCGGCGCCGACGGGAGTATCGAGATCTGGGCTTCCAACCAGGCCCCCTTCGTCCTCCGGGACGTGCTGGCCGACATGTTCAAAATCCCTGCCGCGAAGGTCCGGGTCCACATTCCCTACCTCGGGGGCGGCTTCGGCGGCAAGTCCGACGTCTCCATCGAGCCCATGGTGGCCTACGCGGCCAGCTTCGTCCCGGGATACGCCGTGAAGCTCGTCCTCACCAGGAAGGAAGTCATCACCGGCTCCCTGGTGGGCCGAGGCATGAAGGGGAACATGAAGATCGGGGCGAAGAAGGACGGCACCTTCACGGCGCTGAAGGCCGAGATGTACTTTGCCGACGGGGCCTACGGCGACACCGGATGGCCCGTGGATACCGTGGCGGGACACAACTGCACCGGCCCCTACGAGTTTCCCCACGTCACGGTGGACGTGTACGGAATGTACACCAACACCCCCAACGTGGGAGCCTACCGGGGATACGGGCACCCGGAAGGGCAGCTCATGTCGAGCCGCCTCCTGGACATGCTGGCGCGGAAGCTCGGCATGACTCCCGGCGAGCTCATGCGGAAGAACTTCCTGTCCGAAGGACGGCAGAACGCCCTGGGCCAGGTGATAAAGAAGAGCCACGGCGACCTTCCGGGATGCCTCGCCGCCGTGGAGAAGGCCCTGGACGAAACGCCCCTCCCCGACAGCGACGAGCGGTTCCTCTACGGCAGGGGAATCGCCTCCATGATGAAATCCCCCAAGATGTCCTCCAACGCGGCCTCCACATGCACAGTGCAGATCAACGCCGACGGCTGCGCCTTCGTAAACCTTTCGGGGATCGAGATGGGCCAGGGAGTCCAGACCGTCTTCGCCCAGATGGCGGCGGAGGCACTGCAGATCCCCTTCGAGAAGGTGAAGACCTACTCGGAGGTGGACACCCAGTTCTCCCCCTGGGAGTGGCAGACCGTGGCCTCCATGCAGACCTACAGGGGCGGCCGGGCCATCCAGGACGCCTGCGGGCAGATCATCGCCATCGCCAGGGAAACGGCATCGAAGGCCTGGAACTGCTCCCCGTCCCTGGTAGTTTACAGGGACGGAGAATGCGTCCATCCCAATACGGGCGAGGTCCTCTCCCTGGCGAACCTGGCCAGGGGGTACATGGCTCCCGACTGCCTCACCATAGGAGCTCCCCTGACAGCCACGGGCTGGTACCGGGTTCCCGGGCTCGTGGAGCCCGACCCGGAAACGGGCATGGGCAACGCGGCGGGCAGCTGGACCTTCGGAAGCCAGGGCTGCACCCTCAGGGTGGACCGGCAGACCGGGGAAGTGAAGATCCTCCACTTCGCCTCGGCCTTTGACGTGGGGAAGGCGATCAACCCCGCCACCGCAAGGGGACAGGTCACCGGCGGCGTGGTCCAGGGCATGGGCGCGGCCCTCATGGAAAAAATCCTCTTTACCGCCGACGGCGCGGCAAAGAACGTCAACTTCCCGGCCTACAAAATACCGAGGCTGAAGGACGCCCCGGAGAAACAGACCGTGGAGCTGCTGGAGACACCCAACCCCGAGGGACCCTGGAGCGCAAAGCCCATGGCGGAACACCCCATCGTGGCGGTGGCCCCCGTGATCCTCAACGCCCTCCGGGACGCCACGGGAGTGGAATTCACATCTCTTCCGGTGACACCGGACACAATACTCGAAGCCCTCAGGGCAAAGGAGGCCCGGTAACATGCCTGTCCTCAACTTCACCGTCAACGGCGTTCCCAGGACCGTCCATCTCGAGGAAGGGAGGGTGATGCTCTCCTCCGTGCTCCGGGACTGTCTCGGCCTCACGGGAACAAAGGTCGGCTGCGGCACGGGGCAGTGCGGTTCCTGCACGGTGGTTCTGAACGGCAGCGCGGTGACAAGCTGCACCGTTCCGGCGGAAAAGTGCGAGGGCGCCGACGTGCTCACCATCGAGGCCCTTGCCGAGGGAGGCGTGCTTCACCCCATCCAGCAGGCCTTCGTGGACGCCGGGGCGATCCAGTGCGGCTTCTGCACCCCCGGCCTCATCATGCGGCTGTACGCCCTCCTCACAGTGAACCCGGACGCCACGGACGACATCCTTGTGGAAGAGATCAACAGGCACCTCTGCCGCTGCACGGGGTACGAGGCCATCCTCGCCGCCGCACGGCTTGCCCGGGAGAGAATGAAGAAATAACGCGAGGGAGGGGCTCCGCCCCTCCCCGAAAAGAAAGGAGAATGAAATTATGGCTTTCAGTCTTCTGGTCAAAAACGCCCGGACCCGGTTTTCCGGCGGAAAGCTCCTGTCCATCGGCATCGAGGGCGAAAAAATCGCCGCTGTCGGCGAAAACCTTCCCGAGGGCGGAGCGGCGCAGGTCATCGACGCCGAAGGCAGGCTCGTCACCGAGTCCTTCGTGAACGGCCATCTTCATCTCTGCAAAGTCTACACCCTCGAGATGGTGGGGCAGGATGCCCTTTCCTCCTACCACGGCGGCTCCATGGGGGGCGCCATGACAGCCATCGAGCAGGCTTCCAGGGTAAAGGACAATTACGATGAAAAATGGATCATCGAAAACGTCCGCAAGGCCTGCCGCCTGGCCCAGAAGTACGGCAACACCCACATCCGCGCCTTCGCCGACACGGACACCAAGGCGAAGCTGGAGGGCGTCAAGGCCCTGATCAAGGCCAGGGAGGAGTTCAGGGACATCGTGGACCTCCAGGTGGTGGCCTTCCCCCAGGACGGCGTGGTGCGCGATCCCGGCGCCGAGGATTACATCCGGAAGGCCCTGGAGCTGGGAGCGGACGTGGTGGGCGGCATTCCCTGGATCGAGTACACCGATGCCGACATGCAGGAGCATATCGACAGGATGTTCGCCCTGGCGAAGGAGTTCAACAGGGATGTCTCCATGCTCATCGACGACGCCGGCGACCCGGGCCTCAGGTCCCTGGAGATGCTGGCGGTGAAGACGCTGAAGGAAGGCTGGCAGGGACGGGTCACGGCCCAGCACTGCAGGGCCATGGCCATGTACCGGGAGCCCTACTTCCGCAAGATCCTGGCCCTGCTCCAGAAGGCCTCCATCGGCCTGGTGAGCGATCCCCAGACCGGCCCCCTCCATGCCCGGGTCCGGGACCTCTACGACTCCGGCGTGGCCGTCGCCCTCGGCCAGGACGACATCGCCGACGCCTACTACCCCTTCGGCAGGAACAACATGCTCGAAGTGGCCTTCCTGGCGGTCCACCTGCTGTGGATGACCACCTTCAGCGACATGGAGATTATCTACGACCTCATCACCACCAACGCGGCGAAGGCCATGGGCATCAGGGGACACGTCCTCGAGCCCGGCGGGAACGCCGACCTGGTGGTGCTGAACGCCGGCGACGTTTACCACGCCATCTGGGAGCACGAGGCCCCCTTCAGGGTCATCCGGAAGGGAAAGGACGTCACCCTGCAATAACCCCCCGAAGCACGGCATCCCCCTCCCGAAGGAGGGGGATGCTTTTTTCTTCAAATAAACGAAACGGTGACTTCCTTCAGGTATTTTTCCTCCAGGGTGCGGACGATGGTCCGGATGATGTTCCGGCGCATTTCCAGCTCCACCGGCAGGGTGGGGTCCTGGTGGGCCTCGTTCACCCTCGTCCCCACCACAAAGGAAATCCGGTCGCTCTCCAGCAGCAGGGAGGCCAGCCTCGCCGCCGAGTTCTTCTCCCGGACGATCTCCTTTCCGTCCAGAATCCTGGACACCAGGGTCAGGGTGAGGATCCCCTCGGTGATGAGGTCCACCCCGTCCATGGAGGACAGGGGCGGCATTCCCCCCCGGGCCGTGGCGAGGTCCGTCACAAGAGGGCGTCCCAGCTCCCTGGCCACGATTTCGGCGGTGGTGCCGCCGCAGATGGCCTTCCGTCCAGGGAATTTCCCGAGCATTTCGGCGTACTCCCTGTCCCGTTGCCCGTCGAAGGGAGGGCCTGAAAGCACCAGGAGCTTCCGGGGCGACCGGAAATACATGACGGCGCAGGTCACGTCGTCACCGGCATGCTCATGGGGCTCCCTGACCAGTGCCTCGGAGACGATGCGCCTCGACAGCTCCCGGGAAGAGAGCCCGGGCCTGTCTCGAAGCAGACGCAGGATATAGTCCGTGCATTTTTCCTCCCCCCACCCCGTGGGGTTCGCCCAGGATCCCATGCCCGCCTGGGTCACCCCGTCGGAAAACAGGATGATCCTGTCCTCGGGCCGGGCAAAGAATTCGTTCACCGTGATCTTCCGGTCCTTCCACCGAGACGAGGCCATCTCACGCCTGCCCGGGGTCATCACCCTCCCGCCCCGCACAAGAAGGAAGGGGGGGTTGTCCATCTCGATCACCCGGGTCCAGCCGTGGAGCACCGCGTCCACGATGGTGAAGGTGGCGTAGCTTATCCCCCGGACTTTGCACACCGGCAGGGCATCCATCATCACCTCGGCGGACCGGAGGATCTCCATGTCCCCCTCCATGAAGCGGAGGGCCATGGTGGCCGTCATGGAGGAGAGGATGCTCGCCTTTATCCCGCTCCCAAGGCCGTCGGAGAGCACGGACACCACCCTGTTCCTCCCCGGGATTTTCCGGGAGAAAAAGCTGTCGCCGCAGACGAACTGCCCCGTCTTCCTCTTCTGGAAAAAGTCCACGTCCAGGAACAGGGGATCGGCTGAGTTCATTGGTCCTCCCCCCTGCCGCAGTCGTCGCTCTCCTGCTCGGAATACCCTTCGGCGATGGACCGCAGCAGCATCTCCGTGTCGGCCATGTGCTCGCCGAGGCGGCAGGCGATCTCCTGGACGGTGAGGACGTTCCTCTCGATGACCTCGGCGGCCCGCTGGGCGATCTTGTCCCGCTTCAGCTCCCTCCGGGTCACGTCGAGCATCACCGCCCCCACCGTCTCCCCCGGCTCGATGGAGAACAGGGTGATGTCCAGCAGCACGTCCCCTGCCCGGTAATGGTCCAGGTGGATGTCCTGCCCCTTCTCCAGCACGATCTCGAACAGGTGGGAAAAGGGAAGGATCCGGCTGAGGATGCAGCCCTTCAGCCCCGGCTCCGCCCGGTACACCAGCATGGCCTGCTCGCCGAAGAGCCGGGCGAACCGTTCGTTGCACTCCACGATGTGGAGGTTCCGGTCCACGATCACCACGCCGGAAGGCATGGTCCGCAGCAGGGCGTTCGCCTTCTTCTGAGCCTGGTTCCTCATGTGGATCACGCACATCTCCGGTTCCGCCCGGCCGAGGGCCAGGGCCGCCGCAAGCTCCCGGCACGTCCCGTAGCCGCACCCCCCGCAGTTTACCTCGTCTTCCGGCCGGTTCTTCCCGACCCGCTTCAGGGCGTTCTTCAGCTCCTCTTCCCCCACTTCCGGGGTGTCGGACCCCAGGACCAGGAAATGTCCCGGGGCATCGGAAAGGTTGGCATAGGCCTCCACACGGTTCCGGCGCAGCAGTCCCGGCTCCTCCCACGTGCCGCCGGGACCGTTGATGCACCCGCCGAGACAGGCAAAGCACTCAAGGAACACGGGGGCCCCCAGGCTCTCCGGAGAAAGCCCCCGGAGGTAGCGGCGCAGGTTCTGCAGTCCGGACACGGTGACAAAGCGGACCTTCCTGTCCACTCCGCTGGCCCGGATCATATCGCTCATGCCGCCCTCCACCGGGTACAGGAAACCGTCGCCGGAAGGTTCGGGGAAAAACCGGTCCGCCTCCCCCGGAACGCACTTCTCCGGGGCAACTCCTTCCTCCCGGAGCCATCGGCGGAGTTCCCGGAAGGTAAGGGCCGCGTCGATGGTGTCCACCGACCGGTCGGACTCGTCCTTCCGGGCGATGCACGGCCCGATGAACACCACGGCGCCTTCAGGGTCCACCAGCTCCTTGAATATCCGGCAGTGGGCCTCCACAGGGGAGGGAACCGTGGAGAGGGTCCCCGCGAGTTCGGGGAGATACTTCTCCACGTAGGACACCACGCTGGGGCACGTGGTGGAGAGAAAGAGTCCGGGATCGGCGTCCGAAAGGGTCTTCGCCAGGGATTCGCACACCGCCCCTGCCCCGAGGGCCGTTTCCCCCACGCCGGAAAAGCCCAGGTGCTTCAGGGCGGCCACCAGGCAGGCGGAATCCAGCCCCGGGAACTCACAGGCCCACGTGGGGGCCATGGAGGCGTACACTCTCCGGCCGGAAGCGATCATGGCCTTCACCCTGGGAAGGTCCAGCCTCGGCTTCACCGCCTGGAAGGGGCAGGCTTCCACGCACAGGCCGCAGGCCACGCACATTTCGGGAATGACCGCCGCCTGCCCCCTCTCGACCCGGATCGCCTTCACCGGACACTCCCGGATGCACCGGAAGCACCCCTGGCACTCCGAACCGAAGGACACCACGTTCGAACAGACCACGGGATCACTCATGACCGGCCTCCCCTTTCCCGAATTCCCTGTCCAGGATCTCCTCTATTCCCTCCGGCGAAACTCCCGTGTAAACATGATCATCCACCTGCACCACGGGCCCCTTCGAACACAGCCCCTCGCAGCGGCTCCCCTTGAGGAAAATTCCTGCCTCCAGATCATGCTCCTTCAGGAAGGACCGGACCACTTCAAGGGAACGGGCATTTCCCCTGGCAAAACAGGAGCTGCCCATGCAGAGGGTGATCTCCCTCTTTTTCTTCATCATGACGCACAGCGCCTCCTTGATCGTATTTCGCGGCAATGATACTATAAAGTTACATCTTTCACTAAATCAGAATACAAATATAGAATAATGCTGATGAATTGCCCCAAGAGAAAGACCGGCAACTCAATGAAAAGGAATGGTATAATTTTCAGCGGACTTATCAGCACTATTACATCGGGAGGTATCGCATTGAAATCACTCAAGGGAACGAAAACAGAAGAGAACCTCATGAAAGCCTTCGCAGGCGAGTCGCAGGCGCGGAACAGATACAGCTACTACTCCTCCGTGGCAAAAAAGGAAGGGTACGTCCAGATTTCCAACATTTTCGCCGAGACGGCTGAAAACGAAAAAGAGCATGCGAAGCTCTTCTTCAAGTTCCTTGTCAAGGATGTCAACGGCAGCATGGTGACCATACACGCCGACTATCCGGTGGCTTTCGGCGACACGAAGGAAAACCTCCTTGCCGCCGCCGAGGGAGAGCACGAGGAGTGGGGAACGCTGTATCCCGATTTTGCGAAAATCGCCGAAGAGGAAGGCTTCAGGGAAGTGGCCCGGGTTTTCCGCGAAGTGGCCGAGGTGGAAGAGCGGCACGAAAAACGGTACCGGAAGCTCCATGCCAATCTGGCCGCCGGAACGGTGTTCAAAAAGGAGATTCCCGTGGAGTGGAAGTGCAACAACTGCGGCTATGTCCATACAGGCAGGGAAGCGCCCGAACTCTGCCCTGCCTGCGCTCACCCGAAGGCCCACTTCGAGGTGTTCGTCGAAGCATACTAGAGAACAGACGCCCGTCCCCGGATTTTCCCCGCTGCGCGGGCGGAAGATCCGGGGATCCGGCCGCCCCGGCAGAAGGATGGTGGAGAATGCCGCTGTCCCCTTCAGCGAGAAAAAAATACCTGTACGCATCGGCTGCTGTCGTTCTGGCAGCCGGCGCTGCGTTCTTCGCCCTTTCGTCCGGCGGAACGGGACTGCGGCAGCTGTTTCTGAAATTTCTGGGCGCGGTGGAGAGCTCGGGTCCCTTCGGGCCCCTGCTGTTTCTCGCGCTTTTCAACGGCGCATGCGTCTTCCTGCTGCCCACGTTCTATCTCACCATCGGCGCCGGAGTGCTCTTCGGCCTCCGGGCGGGCTTTCTCGTCGCCACCCTGTCGGTGGCATCCGGGGCATCGGCGGCCTTCCTTTTCGCCCGCTACAGGGTCCGCAGGCGCATTCTCGAAACGTGGGGCAGCAATACGTCCTTTCTCGCCCTGGACGAGGCAGTCGCAGAGGACGGCTGGAAGATCGTCCTCCTCAGCAGGCTCTCCCCCGCCTTCCCCTTCAATATACTGAACTACGCTTTCGGCCTTACGGCGATACCGTTCCCCGTCTATTTCGCCGCATCCTGGGCTGGAAGCATTCCCTGGACGTTCATGTACGTCTATTCAGGATCGCTGGCCGCCGATATCGCCGGACTTCATCCGGAAATGGCCCAGGGTTCGAAACTTCAGTGGGCCCTGTCCTTCCTCGGACTGGCTGCCACCGCCGCGGCCACCATCACCGCGTCCCGGACCGCCGGCAGGGCACTGAAAAAACGCCTCCGCCTCGAGGAAGAGAGGGAGGAGGCCCGTCGCAGTTCCGCTAACCGGCAATGAGAAGGGCGATCCAGGGCACGAGGCAGAAAACGAACACGAACAGCTTGTAAAACCCCAGGAAGAAATACATGGCCACGTCGAAAACATCCCTGTCCAGGGCGAACCATCTCCTGTGAAGAGCGAATATCCTGTCCCCGGCGAAAACGAAGACGGCCGCCATTGCTCCCAGCGCAAGGTAATTCAGCAGGGCGCACCAGAAAAAGAACAAGCGCAGCGTGCTCACGTCCATGAAATCCCCTCCCTTATGGTCCGCCGGAACCCGGCGGGTTTCTCGACTTTCCGTCAAGAATAGTAGCCTATCGGCAAGTGAAGAACAAGCCCGGGCGAAAAAGCTCCCGCCCCGGCTTTCCCTGCCTCCGACATCATACGGGGTGATATTTTTCACCCCGCTCGGTGCTCGTTTTTTCTCCTGCTGCAGCATTTGGGTTGACATTCTCCGAGACACCACAGCATTTGACGTGAGACATTAAACATGATATATATTCTGATGAATGTAAAAAATGCCAGGTACCTGTGATGGCAGATTCATCCCACAAACTCCCTAGGAGGCGAGGCAGTGTTTAAGGATTCATGGCAGTTCAGCCGGTCCAGAAGCAAAAGCGAGAAATTCCTCGAAGGTGCCATCGATCTTCATGTTCATCCCGGCCCCCATCTTTTCAGCAGCCCCAGGAGCACCGACCCCATCAAGACTGCCATCGAGGCTCGGGACGCAGGCATGCGGGCCTTCGCCATCATGGACGTGTTCAACATGTCCGTCGGAACCGCCTGGATGGTCCAGCAGGTGGTGGAAGGCATCGAGGTCTACGGCGGCATTATCCTGAACACCGTGTTCGGCGGCATGAACCCCAGGGCGGTAAAGACGGCCATGTACTACGGCTCAGGGGCCAGGTACGTTACCTTCGGAGCCCATTCCACCTACTTCCAGGCCTACAAGGAAGGCCGGTACGACGACGACGGAAAATGGATTCTCCTCCGGGAGAAGTACCCAAAGTTCGTCACCGAGGAACTGGACCGGTGCATCCGGATCCCCGAAGGAGAGCCCACACCGGAGCTGAAGGAGATTCTCGAAGTCATCGCGGCCAACCCCCAGGTGTATCTTGAAACAGGCCATGTCTCGAACCAGGAGGCTTTCAGGCTTCTTGAACTGGGAAAACAGTACGGCATCAAGAAGCTTGTGGTGTCCAACGCAGTGGTGGAAAATATGACCGACGCGGAGATCGAAAAAGCCATCGGCATGGGCGCCTGGATTGAAAGGCTGCTCGCCGCCCACACTCACACCACCCCCATTCCCAAAACCCATTACTACGTCGAACCGGAATACCGGGCCATGGATGAAGGTCTGCAGTCCACCACCCACGGCGGCGTCGCCAAAGTCGCCGAGCAGATAAAGAAGTTCGGCGCGGACCACTTCTTCATCGGCACGGATTTCGGCGTATACACCCTGCCTACTCCGGTGGAAGGCTTCAGGGAATTCATCGCCTGCCTCATGGACCTCGGACTCACTGACGAGGAGATCCGGAAGGTCAGCAGCATCAACCCCGGAAAACTGGTCGATCTGAACGACTGACGGATACTTTTGCGGGGAGGACCCGCGGAACGGAAAAGAATCACAATAAACCAAGGGAGGGAAGTTTTTTATGCTGACGAAAAGAACAATGCTTCTAGGTGCCGCAGTGATGCTCGCAGTGCTGTCTTTCGGAACCCTGGCTTACGCCGCAGAGTTCCCGAAGGCGAAACAGATCCGCATGGTTGTTCCCTACGGGGCCGGCGGAGGAGTGGACATCTCCACCAGAATTCTCGCCACCCCGGCCCAGGACATTCTCGGCCAGCGGATCGACGTGGTCTGCATGCCCGGCGCGGGCGGACAGGAAGGAATCAACTTCGTCCTGCAGCAGCCCAGGGACGGCTACACGCTCCTCGTCACCGACTACGGCCCCCTGGTGACCACGGCGCTCACGGAAGAAGTGACCTACGATCTCTCCGACTGGGTCCCCCTTGTCCAGATCACCGAAGTGGTCCCCACGTTCTTTGTGCTCGCCGAGTCCCCCCTGAAAAGTGTGGATGACTGGGTGAAGGCGGCGAAAGAGAAGCCAGAGTCGCTGACGGTCGCCCACGGCAGGCACCTGAGCGTTCCCCATCTGCCCCTGATCCTCTTCGAGAAAACCGCGGGAATTAAAAACACCCATGTTCCCACCACCGGCGGCTCCGAGGCCCTTGCTTTCGTTCTCGGCAAAAAGGTGGACATCGGCGCGTCCGTGCCGAGCACCATCGCCTCCTCCGTGAAGGCCGGAACCATGTTCCCCCTTGCGGTCTGCTCTCTTGAAAGGGTCGCCACCCTTCCCGACACCCCCACGATGAAGGAACTCGGGTACGACGTGGTCCTTCCGGCCTGGTACACCGTTTTCGCTCCCAAGGGTGTTCCTGAGGAAACATTGAAGATCCTCGAGGAGAAGTTCATCGAGGCCCTGAAATCCGAAGGAGCGAAGGAAATGGCGGGCAAGTCCAACGTCCTCCTGACCCCCTACGGCCGGGACAAGACGGTCGGCCTCTACGAAGGGACAATTTCCAGCCTCAAGACCATTCTGGCGGACGTCAAAAAGTAACGGCGGCCTGAAAACAAAGAGCGGGTCAATTCCCGGAACAGGGGAATTCCCGCTCTTTTCCAATGCAAGGAGGACGGTGCAGCTGTGGATGGACTATTAATGCAGGTACTGGAAGGCGCGTTTGCCCTTCCCGTCGTTTTGTACACTACCGTCGGCGTATTTCTCGGAATCACCGTCGGCGCCATTCCGGGACTGAGCGGGGACATGGCCATCGCCCTTCTGCTTCCGCTCATCTACAAGGTCTCTCCCGCGGCAGCTCTGGGCATGCTCATGGGGATTTACAAGGGAAGCATGTTCGGCGGTTCCATCTCGGCCATTTCCTTCGGAGTGCCGGGAACGGCAGCCGCAGCAGCCACCGTGGAGGACGGGTATCCCGCGAAGCTGAAGGGGCATCCCATGCAGGCCATGCTGACCGCGCTCTATTCCTCGGTCACAGGAGACCTCATCAGCACGCTGCTTCTCGTTTTCGTCGCCGTGCCGATGGCGAAGGTGGCCCTGCACTTCGGGCCCGTGGAATTTTTCGCACTGTATGTTTTCGCCCTTATGATGATCTCCCTTCTCGTGGTGGGCGAAATGAAGAAAGGCATCGCCGCCGCGGCAATCGGTCTTTTTATCGGAACCATCGGCATGGACCCCATGATGGGGTCCGTCAGGCTCACCTTCGGCATTTCGAGCCTGAGGGGGGGCATTCCCCTGATCCCCCTCCTCGTGGGAGTGTTTGCCGTATCGGAACTGATGATCCAGTTCGGGAAAGAATGCGCAAGTCTTTCGGCACAGAAGGTCGCTGAAGATGTTAAAAAGGCGGAAACCCTTGTCGGTTATGACCCGGCGAAGGACAAAATGAGCCTGAAGATTTACTGGTCCACCTTCAAAGCTACCCTCATCGGATCGGGAATGGGCACCTTCATAGGCGCGCTTCCCGGTGCCGGGTCGTCCCTCGCGGCCTTCATGAGTTACGGCCTGGCACGGAAAATGTCCAAAACACCTGGTGAATTCGGCAAGGGCACCCTTGAAGGCGTCGCCGCGCCGGAAGCGGGAAACAGCGCCACTGCCGGAGCCTCCCTTATTCCCCTTTTCGCCTTCGGCATTCCCGGAAGCGCCACGGCAGCCCTCTTCGGAGCGGCGCTCGTCATGCAGGGGATCAATCCCGGACCCATGATGATCGAAGAAAACAAGGTGATCATCTACACTCTGTTCGTCATCATCATCTACGCCACCTTCATCAACCTGGCGCTTTCCCACGGGCTCATTCCCCTGTACGCGAAACTTGCCCAGATCAAGGCCTGCTACCTCGTTCCCACGGTCTTCGCCCTTGCGCTGCTCGGGACCTTCGCGTCCCGCAACTCCCTGTTCGACGTCTGGGTGCTCCTGGCCGCCGGAATTCTCGGCATTTACCTGAGGAAGAACGATTTCCCCCTCGGGCCTCTCGTTCTGGGGTTCATCGTCGGGCCGGGTGCTGAAAAGGCGCTTCGCCAGGCACTTCTCATGGGCCGTGGTGAATGGAGCTTCCTGCTGAAAAGTCCCATAGCGCTCGGCTTTTACGCCCTGTGCATTCTGTCGCTGATCCTCATTCATTTCTCCGTGAAGAAAAACCTTGTGGAGGAGGACTGATGCCCGTGGAAAACGCACACACCCCTGAACGGAAGACACCCCCGTTTTTTCGGAAGCCTGCCGGAATCTCCGGCCTTCTGCTCATGGCCCTGGCCCTGTTCTTCTTCTCCTTCACCGTCACCGGAAAATGGAGTACCGGAGCCGGCATCGGAGCACGGCTGTTCCCCCAGCTTTCCCTGGGGACAATGTTCCTGACCGGTGCGGCCATCTTCTTCAGCAGAGGTGAAACCGGAGGAAGCAAGCACGGCGAAGTGACGCCGCTGCGGGTCATTTCCTTCATGGGACTTGCCGTGCTGTTCGTTTTTGGAGTCCTTCGGCTCGGTCTTGCCGTAGGAACTTTTCTCTACCTCACGGCGATTTTCTTCCACTTCGGAAAGGACGGAGGAATGGTTCGGAAAGTCCTGCTTCCGGCCCTTGGTATTACCGTCTTCATATGGGGACTTTTCACCTATTTCGCACAAATCGTTCTGCCGCCGGCCCTTCTTTTCTAGCGAAAGCAGGCGGAAACCAGGCATCAAATCGGGAGGATAACCATCATGAGAAAACTCAGAATTTCCTTTGCGGATGAAAAGGTGGAGGCCTTTGCAGTCCTTCTGGACGAAAAGGCCCCGTCAACCTGCGACTGTCTCTGGAACGCCCTGGAAAAACCGGTGGAAGGCCTGTGCATCCACGCCATGTGGACCGGCAGGGAGATCTCCTTCCCCTTCCCGGGAGGGGCCTTTCCTCTGGATGAAGGCCTTCACCTTCCCCCGGAGAACCAGATCACCATCCCCCTTCCCGGGGACATCGTCTGGAATGCCTACGCCCCTTACCAGTGGCAGGGAAACCCGAACATCGTGTACGACTTCGGCGTCTTCTACGGCCGGGACAGCAGACTCCTGCTGCCCATGGGGTGGAAACCCAGCACGCTCTTCGCCCGGATCGAGGAAAACCTGGAACCCTTCGCCGCCGTGTGCGCCCGGTGCCAGAGCGAAGGAAGAAAAAAGCTCAGGATAGAGCGGGCATAACCCGTGCGGGAGGAACGGCGCCGGAAGAGTATCCGCCGCCGCTCCTCCCGGGAAACCGGACAAAAAATACACCCCGGGCGAAATTTCATTCTGATGACATTGCCGGATGCGCTTTCTTCAAAAGAAGATTGCTGCGGCACAGCCTGATTGACAAAGGACGGTACAACTCCCGTGGCGAAGAACGCGAAACCCCTTTTCCAGTCCCTATCCGACCAGGTTTTTTCCTTCCTGAAGGAGAAAATAATCAACAATGAGCTGCTGCCCGGGAGCGTTCTTTCCATCGACAGGCTCACCGCTGAATTCGGCATCAGCAACACTCCGGTGCGGGAAGCGGTTGTCAGGCTTGAAGGTCTCGACCTGGTGACCGTTCACAGGAACAGGAACATCACCGTCAGCAGCCTGAGCCGGGACAAAATTCTCGATATTCTCGAGATGAGGCGGCTTCTCGAAACCTACGGCTCCAGAACCGCCGCCCTGCACGTCACCGACGGCGAAATCAGGTCACTCGATACGGTACTGGACAAAGTCCTGGACAACCCGACTGATTTCGACTACTACAAGCACTCCGATCTGGAGCTTCACGACGCCATCACCAGGCACATAAAAAACCGGGAGATACAGGCCTCTCTGAAAAACCTCAGCGTCTACTCGCTGAGAATCCGCTATTACGCGAGGTTTTACGGAGAAGAAAACCGGAATCCGGAAAACTCGGTTGTCAAAATTACAGCGGAACACAGGGCAATCCTGGATGCCCTGAAAAGCCACGACCCCGACAGGGTGGAACAGGCGGTCATGACCCACCTGCTGAACGCCGAGGAACGGACCCTCAGAGCCCTCGACAGACTTGAGAACACCAAAGGCACGGGGAAACAGGAAGAACCGGCCCGCTGAAAAACCATTTTCCTCCCTGCTCCATCCGGCTGCAGAACGCTCCTTCCCGACGGCTCCTTTTCTCTTCCCCCTGTCCGGCAATTCATTCCCGACGGCCCGCCATGTCTCCGCCGTTTCACCCCGTCACGGGGCAGGAATCCTCACTGCCAGCCAGAACGCCGCGCCCGCCGCCAGGATGAAGAGAAGCAGAACAGGCCAGTACCTGAAAAGAATACTGTTCCGGGCAAATGCCTCTCTCCATCCGGACCCGGCAGCATCGCCCCTCGACCATGCCCTGGCGGCGAGCAGGGAGAGGGTTCCAAGAACGATAACGGAAAAAGCGAGCAGGTACAGGGACCATCCAGTGAACAGCAATCCCTCGCCGGGAGCCTTCAGGGAGGAGAGAAAAAGGGAATCCCGGTACAGCAGAATCGCGGCGGACCAGTACAGGAAAATGGAAAGAATCAGGTTGACGAAAATTTTTTTGTTCATGGCCGCACCTCCGAAGACATTATACCGGCATATCCGCGCAAGGGATGACGCGTCTTCTCCGGCGGCGTAGTCGGGTATAATAGGCACACCAGGCCTCCACGGCCTTCCTGAGAGGAGATGACCTGTCTGATCTGTGCACGCCGGTTACAGTGTTTCCTGAAAAACACCCTTCTTCCCTCCCTCATCGCGCTGTTTCTCGCAGCCGCGGCTATTGGCGCCGAGGGCAGGGAAAGTGCAAAGTACATCTTTCTCTTCATCGGCGACGGCATGGGAGTGGCCCAGGTTCGGGCCGCGGAACTGTACGGCCTCGCATCCGGGGCCGGAAAGCCCTCCTTCAGCACCTTTTCTGCCAGGGGCAAAATCTCCACTGCTGCTGCAAACGGCGCCGTGACGGATTCGGCAGCGGCTGGTACGGCCCTTGCCTCCGGCTACAGGACGAACAACGGCATTCTCAACATGGACCCGTCCCGGACGAAACGGTTTATAACCGTGGCCATGCTGGCCAAAGACAGGGGAATGAAGGCGGGCATCGTCACGTCCTCCTTCCTGAACGACGCCACACCGGCGGCCTTCTATGCCTGGAGCCCTTCCAGGACCGACTACTACGAAATCGGCGAACAACTCGCCGCCAGCGGCTTCGACTACTTTGCCGGCGGAGGAGTCACCCGGCGCAGAGGCCGCAGGGGAGATCTCAGGGATATCTACGACCTCGCCAGGGAGAAAGGATACCGGGTGCTCAGGACCCGGGAGGAACTGGCGGCCGCCGTCCCCGGTGCCGGGATCATCGCGCCCGGCGCGGCGGGAGCCCTGCCCTACGAAATGGACCGCCCGAAGGGGGACCTTTCCCTGGCGGACTTCACCAGAAGGGGCATTGAGCTGCTCGACAGCCCGAAGGGTTTTTTCCTCCTGGTCGAGGGAGGAACCATCGACTGGGCCTGCCACCGGAACGATGCTGCCGCCCTGGTTCACGACATGTCCGCCTTCGACGCCGCCGTCAGGGAAGCCCTCTCCTTCGCCCGGAAACGGCCGGAGGAGACCCTCATCGTCGTCCTTGCCGACCACGAAACCGGCGGCATGACCCTGGACGACCGGACGGATGCTGAAAACATATTCGCCGTGCTCTCGGCCCAGAAAGGGTCCTCCGAATTCTTCGACGGAAAAATTGCCGCTTTCCGGAAGGGCAGCCGCCGGACCTTTGAAGACATGCTGCCGATGATCAGGGAAACATTCGGCCTCCACGCCCTTTCGGACGGCGAGCTTGAGGAGCTGCGGGCAGCCTTTGGCCAGAGCATGAAACCGAAGGACCAGCGAAAAAGAGACAGGGAGTACCTGCGCCGCTACGGTCCCTACGAGCCCCTTTCCGTGACGGCCACCCGCATCCTCGGGCGGAAGGCGGGCATCGTCTGGTCGTCCTTCGGCCATTCGGGGGCCGCCGTCCCCGTCTTCGCCCACGGGGCCGGAGCGCACCGCTTCGCCGGAGAGTACGATAACACGGACATCGCCCGGAATCTCATGGACCTCCTTCCGTCCAGGTAGCGGACGGCATTGACCGGAGCCCCCGTTTCCCGGGGGATATGGTATTCTCGAAAAAACGATCTGAAGGAAAGGATGGCGGACCTATGGACGAACGATTCGCAGCATTCAGGTCACGGGCCTGTGAAATGGACAGGTGGGACCCTCTGAAATCCTTCCGGGAACTTTTCCACATTCCTCCGGGAACGGTCTACATGGACGGCAACTCCCTGGGACTGCCCCCGAAGGCTGCCGGGGACGCCCTGGCGAAAACTTTCGGTGAATGGCGGGACCTTGCCATAGGCGGCTGGCTCGAGGGAACCCCTCCCTGGTTCCACCTGGCGGAGGAGGCGGGACGGAGGATGGCTCCCCTCATGGGGGCCTCCCCCGACGAAGTGGTCATGTCCGGCTCCACCACGGTGAACCTCCACGCCCTGGTGAGCACCTTCTACCAGCCCTCCGGAATCCGGACGAAGATCGTGGCCGACGAGCTGAACTTTCCCTCGGACATATACGCCCTGGCAGGCCAGGTGAGACTGAAGGGGCTTGACCCCAAGGAGCACCTGGTGCTGGTGCGCTCCAGGGACGGCCGCACCATCGACGAGGACGACATCATCTCCGCCTTCGACGACCGGACGGCCCTGGCCCTCCTGCCCGGGGTGCTCTACAGGAGCGGCCAGCTCCTGGACATGGAGCGGCTCGTAAAGGAAGCCCACAAACGGGACATTCTCATCGGCTTCGACTGCGCCCACTCCGCCGGAGCCCTCCCCCACAGGCTTTCAGACTGGGATGCCGATTTCGCCTTCTGGTGCAGCTACAAGTACCTGAACGGAGGCCCCGGCAGCCCCGCGTTCCTGTACATCAACAGAAGGCATTTCGGGCGCGAGCCGGGCCTCGCCGGCTGGTTCGGCTTCGACAAGAGCCGCCAGTTCGACATGGACCTTGAATTCAGCCACGCCCGCTCCGCCGGAGGATGGCAGATCGGCACTCCCCCGGTGCTTTCCGCCTCTCCCCTGCTGCCTTCCCTGGACATATTCTCCAGAGCGGGCATGGAACGTCTCCGGCATAAATCCCTGGCCCTCACCGGCTTTCTCGCCGAAATCCTCGAAGGGACGCTTTCTTCCGCCCCTTACGGCTACTCCGTGGGCACTCCGGGAGAGGAGCACCGCAGAGGCGGTCACCTGGCCGTGGAGCACCCGGAAGCCTGGAGGATCTGCCAGGCCCTGAAAAAAAGAAAAATCATCCCGGATTTCCGCCCCCCCAGGGTCATCCGCCTTGCCCCCGTTCCCCTCTACAGTTCCTTCGGGGATGTTCTTGCCGTCGCGGAAGCCCTGAAGGAGATCGTGGACGGCCGGGAGTACGAGGACTTCTCCCCGGTCCGGGACGCGGTATCCTAGCCTTGTGCAACAAACGGGGTCCCTTTCATGGGATCCCGTTTTTTTCTGACCCCGGACGCACAGATGACCGTCTGTACAAAACCTTCCCTTTGAACTACTATTGCACCGTACAGCCTGTTTTATTGGAAGATTGCGAAAAGGAGGAGATCGAATGATGGATTTTCGGGCTGCAGCGCAGAAAATGCACCAGACTATTGTAGAGTGGAGAAGAGATCTGCACAGGATACCCGAGACAGGCGTCAACACCCCCCAGACGGAGGCCTACGTCTGCGCCGAGCTGGACAAAATGGGGATACCCTACCGGAAGGGACTTGGGGGCCACGGCGTGGCCGCCCTTCTCGAGGGAAAACGGAAGAAACCCGTTTTCGCCATCCGGGCTGACATGGACGGCCTGCCCATAAAGGAGGAGACCGGCCTTCCCTTCGCTTCCACCAACGGATGCATGCACGCCTGCGGCCATGACGCCCACGCCGCCATGGGCCTGGCCGCGGCGAAGATCCTTCTCGAGGCGAAAAACGAGCTCGAGGGCTCTGTTCTCTTCATCTTCCAGCCGGGCGAGGAAGGCTGCCCCGACGGCCCCGGAGGAGCGAAAAGAATGCTCGACGACGGCGCCTTCGGCAATCCCGCACCGGATGCCATGGCTGGGCTTCACACAGGCTCTATCTGGAAGGACTTTGTCCCGGGAGAGATAGGTTACCGCCCGGGCGGCATCATGGCCTGCATGGACCGGTTCGAGATCCTCATCAAGGGAAAGGGGTCCCACGGCGCCTACCCCCATGGCTCGGTGGACACCATCTCCATCGCCGGGCAGATCATCACGGAGCTCCAGACAATCGTGAGCCGGGAAGTGGACCCCCTCGAGCCGACAGTAGTCAGCCTGGGCGAGATCCACGCCGGAACTGCCTTCAACATCATTCCGGGGGAGTGCCGCATCACCGGCACAGTGAGAGCGCTCAACCAGGCAACCCGGGAATTCCTGGCCCGCCGTATCGAGGAGGTCGCCTCAGGTGTCGCCTCGAGCATGCGGGGAAGCATCGAATTCAAGTACGGATGGGAAGGCCCGGCCCCCGTGGTGAACGATCCCGCCATGACAGAAGAACTCAGGCTTGCCGCGGAGAAGATCGTGGGCCCCGAAAAGGTCAGGGAAATCTCCCGTCCTTCCATGGGAGGAGAAGACATCGCCTTCTTCCTGGAGAAAGCCCCGGGGACGTTCTTCTTCCTGCCCG
Source organism: Aminivibrio pyruvatiphilus (assembly GCF_004366815.1). NCBI lineage: Bacteria > Thermotogati > Synergistota > Synergistia > Synergistales > Aminobacteriaceae > Aminivibrio > Aminivibrio pyruvatiphilus. Next base: position 110,734 of record NZ_SORI01000003.1, read on the forward strand.
GCTGCAATGAAGCGAAGGGACAGACCTGGCCCCACCACAACAGCAGATTCGATATCGACGAAGACATCCTCTGGATAGGACCGGCCGTTCTGGCCACCATGGCCTTCGACTGGCTGAAGAAACAGGCATGATCGCAGCGGGGAGCCCCGGGGGCTCCCCGCTGCCTTTTTTGAAAGGAGAGAATTCCATGCTGAAGGAGAGGCTCAGAGGTTTGCTCAGGGAACTCACAGGCATCCCCGGCGTGTCCGGCGAAGAGCAGAAAGTCATCGCCGCGATGGCGGACAAACTCCGTCCCATGGCCGATGAGCTTTCGGTGGACCGGTGGGGAAACATCGTGGCCGTGAGAAAGGGCGGCCTTCCGGGACCGAAGGTAATGGTGGCGGCCCATGCCGACGAAATCGGCCTGTGCGTGAAGAACATCCTTCCGAACGGTTTCCTCCTCATGAGCCGCATAGGCGTGGTGAGCGACCTCCTTCTCCAGGGACGGAGAGTGAGGATCAACGGCTCCATCCCGGGCATCCTGGGGATCAAGGCCGGCCACCTCATGAGCGCCGAGGAACGCACGAAGGTCAAACCCATGAACGAATGCTACATCGACGTCGGAGCCTTCTCCCGGGACGAAGTCCTGGCCATGGGTATCCGGGTTGGAGACCGCATCGCTTTCGAGGGCGATTTCATGGAGATGACAAATCCAGACCTCATCTGCTCCAAGGCCGTGGATGACCGGATAGGGTGCTCCATCCTCACCGCGCTTTTCGAGGAGCTGCAGGGAATGTCCTTTCCCGGCACCCTGTGCGGCGTCATCACGGTCCAGGAAGAGATTGGGCTTCGGGGAGCAGCCATGGTCAGCGGGCGGGTGGCCCCCGACTACGCCATAGCCCTCGACACCATTCCAAGCGGAGACACCCCGGACGTAAGCTTTGACCGCCAGCTTCCGGTGCGGCTGGGCGGCGGGCCTGCCGTCGCCCTTTTGGACGGCTACGACTCCGCTTTCATCGCCAACGTGGTCCACCCGAAAGTGCGACGGATACTCGAAGAGGCCGCAGAAAGGGCGGCGGTGCCCCTCCAGATGGTCACCCTCGGGGGGGAGGTCTATACCACCGATGCCGCGAACATCTCTCTCGAAGCCAACGGCATTCCGGTAGGCCTTCTTCTGACGCCCCGGAGGTATTCCCATTCGCCCGTGGAGCTGGTGAACCTCAACGACGCCGTCAGCGCGGTCCTGGTACTGAAGGAGATGATCCGGGAAAACGGTTCCGTCTCCCTCGATTTTATCTGAGTTCCCGGCGGGAAACCGCCTATATGACATTGTGTTCACGATAAGTAGTTTTACCTACTTTACAAATGGCTCGTTCGATGCTAGCATAACGAATACAGTATTTTGGATACAGGCATTGCGCATCTCCTCCCTTTCTTCCCTGAAGAAAGAGGATTTCGGCCCTGCTTACGGGCAGAAACATTCATTCCCTGAACATCGGGGCCGGTTTCCCCAACCGGCCCCGCCTCCTTTTTTTTCTGGCGAAATTTCTTTCTTTGCTGTATATTCCTGCCATAATCCCTTTCCGGGCTTTCGGCCTGACAGGCGTTCATAGTTTTCCCTGGCGGCGGGAGTCTGCTTCCGGCGGTTTTTAGCCGGGCTGCTTCCGCTTCCTACCTTTTTTCGGGGAGGATGATACCCTTGGCACGTGGGGCAAAAAAAAGAATTGCAGGCATTGCGCTCACAGCAGCGGTCGCGGCAGCACTCTATCTCTTCGCGGGCAAAGGAACCGTGGAAAAAGATGCCGTTCAGACTCCCCTCCCGTCCAGGCCGGTGAAGTACATGACCGTCGCCGTGAGGGACGCCGGAGGGGAAAGGACATTCCCGGGGAAAGTAGTCGCTTCCCAGAAGGTGGACCTGGCCTTCAGGGTGTCGGGGCAGATCATCGAACTGCCCTCCGTGAAGGGAGTCTACGTGGAGGAAGGAACGCTGCTCGCCCGTCTCGACCCGAGGGACTTCCAGATCCAGCTTGCCAATGCGAAGAACGAGCTGGGGAACGCCAGGGCACAGCTTGATGCCATGAGGGCCGGGGCAAGGAAAGAAGAGGTCGCCATGCTCTCTTCGAAGGTGGAGTCTGCCCGGGCCCAGATGAACGACGCCCTGACCACCATGGACCGGGTGGAGAAACTCTACAAGGCGGGCGGCTTTTCCAGGGCCGAATACGACAAGGCCCGCACATCCTACCAGGTTGCCCGCTCCGCCTACCAGAGCGCCTCCCAGGAACTTGCCAGGGCCCGTGCGGGCGCCAGGCCGGAGGACATCGCCGCCATGGAATACACCATCAGGGGGATCAAGGGACGGGTGGCGGCGGCCGAGAACGCCCTGAAGGACACGGAACTCCGCGCCCCCTTCGGCGGAGTGGTCGTCGAAAGGTACGCCGACAACAACCAGAGCGTCCAGAAGGACCAGCCTGTGGTGAGCCTCCAGGATCTCGGTTCCCTCGAAGTATCCATTTCCGTTTCCGAGCGGCTTGTGGCCCTCGCCCGAAGAGACGTTCTCACCCATGCGGCTGCGAGATTCAGTACCCTGCCCGACAGGCGCATCCCCCTCGCGTACAGGGAAGCCTCAGCCTCGGCCGACCCCCAGACCCAGACATACCTGGTGACCTTCTCCCTGGAAAAGCCGGAGGAAATCACCGTCCTCCCCGGCATGACCGTGGACGTCATCGTCACCGGCCTCGACCCGTCCTTGCCCGGTTCTCTGGAAGTGCCTTCCGAAGCAGTCTTCGCCGGAAAGGGAACGGAGCATTTCGTGTGGAAAATAACGGGCACGGATCCTCTGAAAGTCACGGCGGTTCCGGTGCTGGTTTCCGGCTTCCGGGCCGACATGGCGGAAGTGAAGGGAGAGCTGGCGCCGGGAGACAGGATCGTCACGGCTGGAGTGTCCTTTCTGCAGGAGGGCGACCCGGTCACCCTCTACGAAGGACCCCGCCGTTAGCGGAGGGGCGCCATGAATTTCGCCGATTTTTCCCTGCGGAAAAGCACCATCACCTGGTTTCTCACCGTCCTGGTCGTCATAGGAGGCGTCTGGGCCTACGGGAGGCTCGGGAAACTTGAAGACCCGTCTTTCACCATCAAAACGGCGGCCATAAGCACGACCTACCCCGGAGCCTCGCCGCGGGAGGTAGAGGAAGAGGTAACGGCTCTCATCGAATCCGCCGCCCAGAAACTCGGCCAGACCGACAAGGTCCGGTCACTCTCGAAAGAAGGAGTGTCCATCGTTTACGTGGACATCAAGGACACCTACACGGCGAAGGATCTTCCCCAGATATGGGACGAACTTCGCCGAAAAATATCGGATATCCAGTCCAGCCTCCCCCCGGGAGCGGGCCCGTCGGTGGTGAACGACGACTACGGCGATGTCTTCGGCGTATATTTCGCCCTCACCGGGGACGGCTATACCTTCCGGGAGCTGGAGGATCACGGAGACTTCCTGCGCCGTGAGCTCCTTCTCGTTCCGGGGGTGGCAAAAGTGGAAATCGCCGGCATCCAGCAGGAGGTCATCTACCTGGAGATGGACCGCACCCGCATGGCTGCCCTGGGAATCTCCCTGGACGAAATATCGAACCTTCTTTCCGCCCAGAACGTGGTCACAGGAGCGGGCTCGGCAGCCGTGGGGCCGGAGCTGCTTCGCATAGCCCCCACGGGATACTTTTCGTCCCTGGACGTCCTGGAAAACCTTCTGCTCCGGGCAGGCTCCGGGCAGACCCTCCGGCTCGGCGACATCGCCTCGGTATCCAGGGGCTACATGGAACCTCCGGCAAGGGCCATGCGGTTCAACGGCAAACCCGCCCTCGGCATAGGCGTCTCCAATGTGGACGGGGGCAACGTGATCACCATCGGCGAAGCGGTGAAGCAGAGGCTCCGGGAACTCCTCCCCCGGACCCCCGTGGGGATGGAGATGCATCTGATCTACTACCAGGCGGACACAGTCAAAGAGTCCATCGACAACTTCGTCACGAACCTTCTCGAGGCCCTCGCCATCGTTATCGGCATCCTTCTCGTCTTCATGGGCCTCCGGAGCGGCCTGCTCATCGGCGCCATGCTCCTTCTCACCATCCTCGCCACCTTCGTCGCCATGAAACTCGCGGCCATCGACCTCCACAGCATCTCTCTCGGGGCTCTCATCATCGCCCTCGGGATGCTCGTAGACAACGCCATCGTGGTGGCCGACGGCATTCTCGTGGGAGTCGAGCAGGGGAAGGACCCCGCCGCTGCCGCCAGGGAGGTGGTGGGGCAGACCCAGATGCCCCTTCTCGGGGCGACCATCATCGCCGTAATCGCCTTCGCTCCCATAGGACTCTCCCCCGACAGCACGGGTGAATACTGCCGGAGCCTCTTCCAGGTGGTGGGCATTTCTCTTATGCTCAGCTGGCTCCTCGCGGTAACGGTCACCCCCCTCGCGGGAGCTGCCGTCCTCAGGACAACGAAATCCGCAGTCTCCACCGATCCTTACGGCACGCCCATCTACAGGGCGTACCGGAATTTCCTCCGGATCTGCCTCACCCGGCGAAAGACCGTCATCGCCTCGGTGTTCGTCTTGCTGGTCCTCTCCATGGCTGCCTTCAGCATGGTGGACAAATCCTTCTTCCCCAACTCCACGAGCCCCATGTTCACCGTGGATTTCTGGCGGATCAGGGGAACCGGCGTGGAAGCCACCCTTGACGACGGCCGGAGAATGCAGGCCTTCCTTTCCGTTCAGCCCGAAACGAAATCAGTGGCCGTCTACGCGGGAGAAGGAGCGCTGCGTTTCATCCTCACCTACACCCCCGGGGACCCTGCGTCAAACTACGGCCATCTTATTGTGGAGGCTACGGATTCCGAGGGAGCTGAACGGCTGAAAAGCAGGCTCGCAGAATTTGTCCGGGCCGAACTGCCCCATCTCGACCCGAGAATCCGCTCTTTCAGCAAGGGAACCGGCGGCGGCGCGAAGGTCCAGGTCCGCTTTCTGGGCGAGGATCCCGACACCCTCAGGGACCTCCGGAACAAAGCCGTGGCCGTTCTGAAAGAAGACCCCGACAGCATCAACATACGGGACAACTGGGGCGAACGGGTCAAGGTCATCCGCCCCGTCCTGGGCGATACCATCCAGGAACTCGGCCTGACCAGAAAGGACGTGGCGAACGCCCTCAAGGCGTCCTATTCGGGACTGAGAGTCGGGCTCTTCCGGGAAGGGGAAAAACTTGTCCCCATGATGGCCCGTCTTCCGGCGGAAGAGCGGGGCAGCCTGGAGAATCTGGGCGAGACCCAGATCTGGAGCACCCTCTCCCGGCGGTACATCCCCCTCGCGCAGGCGGCACAGGACATCGAAGTGACCGCCGAGGACCCGGCCGTTTACCGCATCAACCGCATGAGGGCTCTCACCGTGGAGGCCGACAGCGGTTCAGGGTCGGCTGCCGCCCTTTTCAGCCGAGTCCGGGAAAAGATTGAGTCCCTTCCCCTGCCCCCCGGCACCACCATGGAATGGGGCGGTGAATATGAAAACTCACGCAAAGCCCAGGGCGGTCTGATGGGAATGATCCCCGTGGCCTTCATGGTTATTGTGGTTATTCTGGTGGCCCTCTTCAACGGCCTCCGGCAGCCCCTCATCATCCTTCTCTGCCTGCCCCTGTCCGTCATGGGCCTTTCCGTGGGGCTGCTGGTCATGGGAAAATCCTTTGACTTCCTCGCTCTCCTGGGGTTCCTGAGCCTGGCCGGGATGCTCATCAAGAATGCCATTGTCCTCATCGACCAGATCGACCTCGAAATCCGGCTTGGGAAAGCCCCCTTCGACGCCATCCTGGATTCGGGCATCAGCCGGTGCCGTCCCGTAATGATGGCGGCTCTCACCACCGTCCTCGGCATGATCCCACTCTACTTCGACGTTCTTTTCTCCGCCATGGCGGTGACCATCATGTTCGGCCTTTCCTTCGCCACCGTGCTGACCCTGGTGGTCGTTCCGGTGCTCTACGCGGAAGCGCTGAAAGCCTAGTTCCGCCCCGTTCGACGCATCCGGCCCCATGATGGGGCCGGATGTTTTTTCAACACTTCCAATTTGCCCTTTATTTCGTCTCTTTTCGGTTCTATAATATGAAATGTTTTTGACATGTTCAGAGAGGAGTGAAGTGTCATGTCGTTGAATGTGGACATTTCCCGCCTGATGAGCCGCCTGGAGATCCTGAGCGGATTCAACGCCACTCCGGGAAAGGGAATTACGAGGTTTTCCTATTCACCTGAGGACAGGGAAGCCAGGAAATATTTGGAAGCACTTTTCTCCTCCATGGGCCTGAAAACGACTGTGGACGGAGCGGGAAATATGCGGGCGCGCCTGGAGGGATCAGATCCGGGCGCGCCCGCCGTTCTCTCCGGTTCCCACATCGACACCGTCCTTCACGGTGGAAAGTACGACGGCGCAGTGGGTACCCTTGGGGCCATCGAGGCTGTCCAGGCAATCATGGAAAGCGGCCTCCCCCGCCGGTGTCCTCTCGAGGTGGCGATGTTCGCCGAGGAGGAAGGGTCCAATTTCGGCTCCACCCTCGCGGGAAGCAAGGCTCTCGTGGGAAAATACACCCTCGCCCATATGGAGAAACTCAAAACTCCGGAAGGAAAATCCATGGCCGGCCTGCTCCGGGAAGGGGGATACACCCCGGAATCCATGGCGGACAACCTCCTTCGTCCGGAAACAATCAAGGCCATGGTGGAACTCCACATCGAGCAGAGCGTGGTGCTCGAGTCACGGGGAGTTCCAGTGGGCATCGTCGAAGCTGTGGCGGGCATCAGGGTCCTTGAAATACGGATCAGGGGCGTGCCGAATCATGCGGGGGCCACCCCCATGACGCTCCGGCAGGATCCTCTGGCCGCCGGGGCCCGGCTCATGGGCACCATCGAAGACCTGGCGAAGAAATCGGCGACGGGCTCCACCGTGGCGACAGTCGGAAAGATTCTCTGCCGCCCCAACGTGTCCAACATCATTCCGGAAGAAGTCACGTTCACCGTTGACATCAGGGATGTACAAGACGCCGGGATAGAATCCGTCGCGGCCGGAATAGAGAAGGCGGCCGAAGCTCTCGCCGCCTCGAGGGACGTCTCCGTGGACGTGGTGCACATCTCCGAATCCGCCCCGGTTCTGCTTGACGGGCACATCGCCGGCGTAACGGAAACCTGCGCCCGGAGAAGAAATTTTCGCTATGCGCGCATGAACAGCGGCGCCGTCCACGATGCCTGCATGTTCGCCCCCCTGGTGCCCACCGGGATGATCTTCATCCCGAGCAAAGGGGGCAGAAGCCACGTGCCCGAGGAGTTTACCGGGAAGGAGGACATTGGAAAGGGGGTCTCGCTGCTGGCGGACGTACTGTACGAACTTTCGAAATGAAAGGAGGCGGGAAGGACACATCCGGAACACGGCGGCCAACATAGGGAGAAAGAGTGCTGAAAAGGCTGTTCATTGAGAGGAAAGGGAGGTGTCTTGCGTGGACGAAGTGTTGAAAGTGGCAAATTCCATGGGTGCATGGCTCACGGCCGCTCCAATCGTCATCATCGCCCTGGTCCAGGTGCTTCTGTACTACCGGCAGATCTACCACGCCGCCGATGCGGTGAACCTGACCAGGGAACAGCTTTCCCAGGCCTTCCGCACCGGTATGGTGACGTCCATCGGCCCCGTGGTGGCCATCTTCATCATCATGGTGGGCCTCATGTCGGTGATAGGCGCCCCCATGGCCTGGATGCGCCTCGCCGTCATCGGCGCCGCTCCCACGGAGCTGACGGCGGCCACCCTCGGCGCCGACGCCATGGGAGTGAAGTTCGGAGGAGAGGGCTACACTCTCCAGGTGATGGCCGTCTCCTGGTGGACCATGGCCATCAACGGCGTCGGCTGGCTCCTGCTCGTGGGGCTTTTCGCCCACAAGCTGGAGGATGTCCGGGAAAAGGTGGGCGGCGGGGACACGAAATGGCTGGGAATCCTTTCCACGGCGGCCATGATCGGCGTGTTCGGCTACCTGAACAGCCGGAATCTGACGGCGGTGAGCGGCCCCCTCGTGGCAGCCGTGACGGGGGCCGTATCCATGGTCCTCCTGCTGCAGGTGGCGAAGAAAATGCCGCAGATCAAGGAATACACCCTCGGCATAGCCATGCTTATCGGCATGTTCGCCGCCATGTTCTACTAGGGAAGGAGAGGTGACTGAAATGGCAGCGGAACAGATCAACGAGCAGAAGTACCACGAGGTATGGACCACGCCGGTCATCCGGCTCGGCATCAGCACCATGCTCCTGGCCTGCGTGCTGAGCTTCATCCCCCTCATCTACCTCTACATGGTCCACGGCATCCTGCCTCCCTTCTCTGCCGCACTCACCGCATGGGGGCTTGTGGCATCCGTCTTCGGCGCCTTCTACATCGTGGAGCCCATCTCCTACTACCCCATCCTCGGCCTTGCGGGGACCTACATCTCCTTCCTCAGCGGCAACATCTCCAACCTCCGCCTTCCCTGCTCCGCCATGGCCCAGGAAGTGGTGGGCGTTGAGGAAGGGACCAAGCAGGCGGAGATCATCGGGACCATGGGGATCATCGGCTCCGTGGTGGTGAACCTTGCCGGGGTGACCCTGGCGGCCTTCGTGGGAGCGTGGATCATCGGCCTCTTCCCGGCCTTTGTGGCTGACGCCTTCCGGAAATTCACCGCTCCGGCCATCTTCGGCGCCGTGTTCGGCCAGTTCGCCATGAGGCAGCCCAAGCTGGCTCCCTTCGCCCTGGCCATCCCCCTCACCCTTCTCCACTTCAAGGCTCCCATATGGCTGGTGATCCTGGCGTCGGTGTTCGGCACCATCGCCATTTCACGGATATTCTACAAGGCAAAGCTCATTCACTGATTCTTCTCCTATGAGCCGGGGGCCCTCCGGGGCCCCCGGCTCTTTACCTTTCTTTACCCTCCCCGCAGATTCACGAAAAAAAACTGCACCAAATACGGACCGGCCATCCCCTCCATAGGGTTAGAATAAGGGCGAACAGACAAACAAAGGGGATGGAAGCCCATGAACAAAAGAAATTTCGCTCCCGCACTTCTTGTAATCCTGGCAGTGCTGACTCTCTCGGGAACCCTTTTCGCCGAAGAAAAAACGATCTCCCTGGAGGAATGCCTCGCCCTGGCCGAGGCGAACCACCCCGCCCTCGAAGAGGCCCGGGCGGCCCTGGCCGGACAGCAGGCGAAGCTCGGCCAGGTGCGGGTAAGCAACGCCCTGAAGGGAAACCTCTCAGCGTCAGGTTCGAGGAATTCCGGCAGCGACGGATCCTATACCACGTCCTTCTCCGTGAGCAAGCTTCTCTCCGACTCCGGCAAGAACGCCCTGGAGAGGAAAAGCCAGGGCCTGTCCGTGGATGCCGCCTCCGAATCGCAGCGGGAGACCGTGCTTTCCGTGCGCACCGGCGTCAAGGACGCCTACTACGGGCTGCTCCTGGCCATGCGCAAGCGCGACCAGGCGGAGTCGGCGGTGAAGACCTACCAGCGTCACCTGGACAAGGCCCGGGGGTTTTACGATGCCGGAGTCAAGGCCCGGTTCGACGTCACCAAGGCAGAAGTGGACCTGAGCAACGCCCGGATCGACCTGGTCTCCGCCGAGTCGTCCCTCGAAACCGCCAGGGCCGCCCTGTCGCGGGCCGTGGGCGTTCCCCTGGACCATGCCCGGCCCGTATCGGACTTCCTTGCCCCGAGGGACATCCCCGCTGAAAATTTCGCCCTGGAGCAGGCCCTCGAAAACCGGCCGGACATCCGTTCTTCCCGGCTGAAAAGCCGGGCCGGAAAACTCGGCATATCCATCGCCGCAAAGGGCAACGCCGCCGAGATTTCAGTTTCTGGGTCCGCAAAGCTCTCTGGCACGTCACTTCCTCCCAACGACGATTTCAGAGTAGAACTTAAACTCTCGGTTCCCGTCTTCGACGGGGGACTGACGGAATACAGGATCGCCGAGGCACGGGCATCCGCCGACGGGCTGGACGCCTCCCGGAAAAAGCTTGAGCAGACCATCCGCTATGAGGTCCTGTCCGCCCTCCTTTCCGTCCGGGAGGCGGAGGCCCGCATCTCCGCCGCCGAACTGCTCGTCCGCCAGGCGCAGGAAAACCTTACCCTCGCCGAAGGGCGGTACGAAATGGGCGTGGGGAACGTCCTCGAGGTCGCCGACGCGCTCCTTGCGTTCAACTCCGCCAGGGTCAGTCATTTCCAGGCGCTCCACGATTACAGCACCGCCGTTTCGGACCTCGAACAGACTCTCGGAGGTGAATTCAAATGAAAAAGGTTTTAATCCTTCTGATCCTCATCGCCGCCGGTTTCGCCTATCTTCGGTTCTCCCATTCCGACGGGCCCCGGTACACGTTCCGCACCGTTCCCCTGGAGAAGGGAGACATCACCTCCACCGTAACCGCCACGGGCAAGCTGGAAGCCGTCACCGTGGTGGAAGTGGGGACCCAGGTCTCGGGTACCCTCAAGGAAATTTACGCCGACTTCAACCAGCACGTGAAAAAGGGAGAGCTCATCGCCCTCATCGACCCCGACGTGCTCAAGGCGAAGCTCGAGGAAGCGAGGGCGAACCTCGCCGTGGCGAGGGCCTCGGCGGCCAGGGCGCGGGCCAATCTTGCGGAGAGCGACCGGAACCTCAAGCGGTACAAGGAGCTGTGGAACCGTCAGCTCATCGCACGAAGCGAACTCGACGCCGTGGAAACCACCCGGCTGACCAACAGGGCAAGCGTCCAGGAAGCGGATGCCAGGGTGCTCCAGGTCCAGGCGTCCCTCAGGCAGGCGGAGACGAACCTGGAATACACAAAAATCCTCTCCCCGGAGGACGGCGTCATCATCTCGAGGGAGGTGAACGTAGGCCAGACCGTGGCCGCGAGCCTGTCGGCCCCCGTTCTCTTCACCATCGCCAAGGACCTTTCGGACATGCAGATCGAGACGTCCGTGGACGAGGCCGACATATCCAGGGTAAAGGAAGGGCAGGAAGTGGAATTCTCCGTGGACGCCTACAGCGGAACCACATTCAAAGGGAAGGTGAAGCAGGTGCGCATCTCCCCCGCCACATCGGACAACGTGGTAACCTACCCCGTCATCATCTCCGTGGCCAACCCGGACCTGAAGCTCAAGCCCGGAATGACGGCCAACGTGTCTATCGTCACCGACCGCCGGAAGGACGTCCTGAAGGTCCCCATGGCGGCCCTGAGGTTTTCCCCTCCCCCGGAGGATGCCGCTCCGCAGACTGCCGCCGCCACGTCGTCCCCCTTCAGTCCTTCCATGCCCCGACGCCGACCCGGAGGCGGAGCCGGCCAGGGCAACGGGAACGGCAACGCGGGCAGGACGGGAACGGTGTCCTCCGTCTGGACGGTACGGGACGGTGTCCTCGGAGAGAAGATCCAGTTCCGCGCCGGCATCGGCGACGGCTCCTTTGTGGAGGTCATCACCTCGAAGGAGCTGAAGGAGGGTGACCTCCTGGCTGTCTCCTTCTCGGAGCAGCCAAAGGAATCCCTGTGGGGGAAGATCTTCAAATGAGCCTCATCGATGTTCGGGACATCGTGAAAATCTACCGCACCGGCGACGTGGAGCTCCGGGCCCTGGACGGAGTGACCTTCACGGTGGACCGGGGGGAATTCGTCTCCATCATGGGGCACTCCGGCTCGGGCAAGTCCACCATGATGAATATCCTCGGCTGCCTGGACGTGCCCGACGAAGGCTCCTACTCCCTCGACGGCAGCGAGGTGGGGTCCCTGCCGAAGGACGCCCTCGCCGGAATCAGGAACAGGAAGATCGGCTTCGTCTTCCAGGGGTTCAACCTCCTTCCCCGGGCCACCGCCCTGGAGAACGTGGAGCTGCCCCTCATCTACGCGGGGGTTCCGGGAAAAACCAGAAAGGATCGTGGGAAGGCCGCCCTCGAGCGGGTGGGCCTCGCGGAAAGGATGACACACCGTCCAAGCCAGATGTCAGGAGGCCAGCAGCAGCGGGTGGCCATCGCCCGGGCCCTGGTGGGAGAAACGCCCCTCATCCTGGCTGACGAGCCCACGGGCAACCTGGACACCAAAACCAGCGAGGAGATCATGAATCTTTTCGTGGAGCTGAACCGGGAGGGCAAGACCATCATCCTGGTCACCCACGAACCCGACATCGCCGAATACAGCTCCCGGACCCTCATGTTCCGGGACGGCAAACTCACCGGCGACGAAAGGAGGGCTCCCCGTGCTTGAGACCCTCCGCACCGCCGTGCGCTCCCTGCTCTCCAACAAAATACGGTCGGCCCTCACCATGCTGGGCATCATCATCGGCGTCGCCGCAGTGATCACCATGGTGGCCATCGGCGCCGGGGCCAGCGTCAACATCCAGAAGTTCATCTCCGGCGTGGGGAGCAACATCCTCATCGTCATGCCCGGAGCCTCCACGGCGGGAGGCGTCCGCCAGCAGGCGGGATCGGCATCAACTCTCACGGTGCAGGACGCCGAAGCCCTGGAACAGGAAGCTTTTGCCCTGAAGGGCGTGGCCCCGGAGATTTACAGCAGAACCCAGCTCGTCTACGGCAACATGAACTGGTCCACCATGATCACCGGCAGCACGCCCTCCATCTTCGACATACGGGAATGGCGCATCGCCGACGGGCGGTTCTTCCTTGACGGGGAGGCCCGGAGCGGAGCCAAGGTGGTTGTCCTCGGCTCCACGGTGGCGAAAAACCTCTTCGGTGAAGAAGACCCCATCGGCAAGACCATCCGCATCCGGAACGTCCCCATGGATGTGGTGGGCGTCCTGGCCCCCAAGGGTCAGACCCCCTGGGGCCAGGACCAGGACGACACGGCCTTTGTCCCCTTCCGGACGGCCCAGCTCCGGCTCTTCCGCCGGGCGGCGGCAAACTCGGTCCAGAGGATTACCGTCTCGGCCCTGAACGGCGACTCCGTGTCCGAGGCGGAACGGGAAATCAAGGCCATCATCAGGCAGCGGCACCGGCTCTCCGACCGGGAAACCGACGACTTCGACGTGCGGAACATGGCGGAGATGCTCGATGCGGCGGCCCAGTCCACCAAGGTCATGTCCCTGCTCCTCGGGGCGGTGGCCTCCGTCTCCCTTCTCGTGGGCGGCATCGGCATCATGAACATCATGCTCGTCTCCGTGACGGAACGCACCAGGGAGATCGGCATCCGCATGGCCATCGGCGCCCGGGGATCGGACATCCGGACCCAGTTCCTCATGGAGGCCCTGCTTCTCTCCGTGGCGGGGGGGATCATCGGCATCGTCCTCGGCACGTCGGCATCGAAGATCATCACCGGGATTCTCGGCTGGGCCACCGTCGTTTCAACCGGCTCCATCGTGCTGGCCTTCGGCTTTTCCGTCTTCGTGGGTATTTTCTTCGGCTTCTATCCCGCCTGGAAGGCCTCCCTCCTCAACCCCATCGAAGCCCTGCGATACGAATAGGCGGTACCGAATCGAAAGGAGCTCCCCTCTCATCGGAGGGGAGCTCCTTCGTCATGGCCGATCAGTTCCGCGGGCGGTCTACTTTTTCCGGCCCGCCGCGAGAAGGGCCAGCGGCGCGAGGAGCATCATCAGGGACGGAGCGAAGGATCCGCCGGCAGAGCACCCGCCGCTTCCCCCCGTATCGTACTGGACCCGTATGGGGCCGCTGAAGGCATTGAAGAGAAGCTCTCCGTCTTCGAGGTACTGCAGAACGGCATAGGCGCCGTTTCCGTGGTTGGACCGGCCGAATAGGGTCTGGTGCACCGTCCTGCCCGTGTTCCAGTCGAGCCCCGTTATTTCCCAGCCGTTCCCGGGGGTGAACCCGTTTACCAGCACCATCCCCGCAGACTGGCTGTGGACGGGAATCATGCTCGTGGAAGAGACGTCGGGGCGTGCCCAGAGACTGGACCATTCGTCGTTTTCAGGGTTCCATTCAAAGCGCTCCACACCGTAGGATGTAGGGTAGGCGGGCCCCATGAGCGCGACCTGGAGGATCTTGTTTTTCCCCGGCAGGTCGGGGTCCACCGTCCCGGGCAGGTTGTTCACCACGAAGGCCCCGTATCCCGAAACTACCACCGACTGCTCCGACTGTACCCATTCCGGAAGCTCCTCAAAACCGCACGTCACAGGGATCTGCCCCGCCAGCCGCTCCCCTCCGGCCGGGATCTCATCCCGCCAGAAGGCGAGAAGATGCATCTGTTCAGCACCGTCGGTTATGACAACCAGCCTGTCCTCGTTTTCCCCAAAGCCCATCAGGGTCGGGGTGGAACCGGTGCCGTAGCCCATCTTTATCATGGGAGGAAGTACTGCGGAGCCTTCATAGGCGCACTGCCAGGCACCGTCATCGGGGCTGTCGGAAATCCCGCTTCCCGTCCAGACGAGTTTGCGCATCATTCCTCCCACCTGGGGAAGAACCCCGGCGCTGGCAATGTATATTCCGCCGTCTTCGTCCACCGCAATGGAGTTGCTCACATATTCGTAATCGGCAAACCGGTAGAAATGAACCGACGATAAATCAAGATTCCTGTCGATGACGGCCACGCCGTTGCTGAACGTGACTATCAGATGGCCGTCGTAGGCCATGGACAGGCCGAAAAGCCGGGTAATGGCAGGAAAACCAGAACCCTCTATAGCGGTAATGATATTCTCAAGAACGTAGCGTACCGCAATTCCTGCGGAGGGGTCGCCGGGGTCGGCAAGGGCAAAACCGTACAGGTTGTCGCCGAAATGGGTGTACAGCACATTTTCGTTGTCCACAACAGAGTACGAACCATTCCCGAACCTGTCCCCGTAATTATTTCCAAAAAGGTCCCCCAGGAACTGGTCCATCTCGTCGACATCCATCCCCTCGGCGGAGGACTCTCCGAACTCCCTGAATTTTTCGCCCGGAATGGCCGGAAGATCTCCCCCTGAAGCGTCTTCAAGGGCCTCAAACCTGGCGACTTCTTCCCATGCACCGTCCTTAATATTCACGTAGGCGACGCGGTCGGTCCCCACCGCCCACATGAAGTCAGGATCTGTGGATGCCAGGGTTATGATATTGACGGGGCCCCCATAGGAAACGGGCTTGCCGGCAAGATCCACGCGGAATGCCCCCCGGGGAGGGCCGAAAGGAGTTGAATCGCTCTGGGACGAGTCAAAATGGGTGATTCCATATATTTCCGAAGAGAGAAAGGGATTCGGAGCCGGTTTGTTGAGCGATTCCGCCGGTCCCGGCAAAAGAAGAAAAAGGAACAACAAACCAACCGCCGCAGAAAGGAAAATCCCGCCTTTTTTTCCGGCAAAGCTGTTCATCTTCCAGCCTCCTCTTGTGAAAATGCGGATCAAAGCAGTTCGTCCGATCGTCCCCTTGCACGCAGGAGTTTTTTCGTAATTTTTTGTATTATCACCTCTTTTCGCCTAAACTGAATTGTAGCACTTCAGCCGTTGTTTTTTTATAATCTGCCGAAATTATCTAGGAAATTTTCTACCCGTTACGATAGGGCATGATTCCGGCAGCGCTGATGATACGCCGCAGGAAGATTCCGGGCGCGGAAGCGGTTCCGTAAGGAAAAAGAAAGAAGGAGGTCTCTCTCCCGGAGCGGAGAGAGACCTCCTTCTATCAATCCATCGTGAATCGGACTTCAGTTCCCGTGCCTTTTGGCCCGGTAGAGGGCGTCGTCCGCCCGGGAGAGCAGGTCGTCAAAATCGGGGTCCCCGAGGTTGAGCGCCGCGGTCCCGGCACTGATCCTCAGGGGAATTTTTCCCTCGTGCCATGGAAGAGGATGTTCGGCCACGGCGGACACGAGACGCTCCTCCACCCCGAGGGCCATGATGTGGTTGGCCCCCGGCAGGAGAACGGCGAATTCGTCCCCGCCCAGGCGGCCTACCACGTCCTGGGGACGGACGCTTTCCCTGATGAGATCGGAGAGGTGCTGGAGCACCCTGTCACCCGCTGAGTGTCCGAAGGTGTCGTTGACCTTCTTGAAGCCGTCGGCGTCTATCATGATCAGCGAGAGGGGCTCACCGGACCGGGCGGACCGGGCGATCTCCCGGAGGGCCAGGTCTGAAAAGGCCCTGCGGTTGAACAGCCCCGTGAGGGGGTCGGTGAGGGCGAGCTGCTCCAGGTGACGGTTGAACTGGCCGTTACAGAGCAGGAGGTAGGAAAAGTTGATGAGGACGAACCCCACGGCCGAGCCGGAGAAAAGAAGAGTCTGCCAGAGGTTGTTGTGCAGAAGGGCCGTTTTATACCCCCCGAAAAACAGGGTCCCGACCGCTCTTGCGACAAAAAGAAGGCTCACGAGCCAGAAGCTGCCGCTGGCCGTATTGCGCACCGACGTTCCGGAAACGGACCTGGACCGGAGGATCCTGATTCCGGAGAGCCCCATGAGGAAGGAAAAGGCGAGGGACATGACGATAACGCGTGTGGACAGGGAGGGAACGGCGGCGTAAAAAAACAGGTTCACCCCCGTCACTGCGGCAGCAACCGCAAAAGTGAACCAACGGTTGGTTACCTGCCCGTCGAAGAGGCGGAGGGCCTGGTAATACTCTCCCGCACCCCAGAGCATCAGGAAATTGGCCAGAAGCACCGAGGAGAAGGAGGTCAGCCATATTCCCTGGAGTCCTGCTGCGAGAACTCCCGACATCAGGAACACCGCTCCTGCGCCCATGACATTCATGCTCCTCCGGAGGGTTCCGGAGTAGGATCTCGACGCGAAGACAAGCCCCGCACCGGTCAGCAGACCGTAAAGGAATGTGATGATAAAAACCGTCCGGACATCAAGGATCACGGCGCAAAACGACCTTTCGGGAAGGAAGAGCGCTCTTTGGCTCTCCCCGGAATATTATGCACATAATACTCTGCACCGGTGAATCTTTTGGATTATATCATCTCTTTCCCGGGGTGCGGAAGGTCCGTGCCGTACCGGTCAGGCCGCTCAGCGAGGGGAACCGGTCACCCCGTTTTCTTCCGCCCGAAGGTCTCCGGCGTCAGGAGCGCCCCGACCAGCCCGGCCGCGGAAACGGCCAGGGGCAGAAGAAGGACGTGCCGCCAGGCATCTCCGGGTTCAAGCGCCGCAGCGCCTTCAAGAACCCTGCCCATGGAGGAGGTGAGCACCGCCACGGCAAGGAAGGCCACGGTGTTCATCACGGCGATGGACAGGCCCGTGTGCTCCGGGAGGTTCAGCTCCCTGGCCACGGACCACGGGATGACCAGCGCTCCTGCAAAGAAACCCAGACCGCCGAGAAGGACGGCGAGCCCGGGGCGGGGGAAGGAACCTGGGAGATAGACAAGGAGCCCCCACAGGAAAAAATGGGCCAGGGCAAAGAGGCAAAGAGGCTTCTTTCTGCTCCGCCACAGGTCGGAAAGCTTTCCGGCGGCCACGGCGCCCGCCATGACGCCCCCCGCCAGAAGGGTCATGAGGGGCGCCCCGTCGATCCGGTGAACGGCCCTCAGGTAGGAGATTCCCCATGTGCCGGACAGGGCGAGGAAGCAGGCCTGGCTGGAGAGGTAGTTGAGAGTCACGGAATACATACCCGCCGAGGAGAACACGTTTCTGAGACCTTCCGCAAGGGCGGGGAAGGCAAAGGGCCGTCGTCCGCCCCGGGGGAGGATCAGGAAGCAAAGCAGGGAAAGCAGGAGGGAAACGCAGCCGAGCAGGACAAAGGACCATCTCCAGGTGAGGACGGCCACGAGCAGGGCCAGGGGCGCCTGGGCCGTCATGCCTCCCGCGTTGCCGATGAGGGACGTGATCCCCGAAAGGGTGGCGAAGCGCTCCTCCTCGAAGTTGTCCGCCAGGAACTTCATGGTGCAGACGAAGGCACCCGCAACACCGGCCCCCATGAGGACCCTCCCGGCAAAGAGCAGCGCGGGGCTGCCCGCCGAGGCGAAGAGAAGGG
The DNA here is from genome assembly GCF_004366815.1 of Aminivibrio pyruvatiphilus. Classification (NCBI taxonomy): domain Bacteria; kingdom Thermotogati; phylum Synergistota; class Synergistia; order Synergistales; family Aminobacteriaceae; genus Aminivibrio; species Aminivibrio pyruvatiphilus. The sequence continues at coordinate 128,589 of NZ_SORI01000003.1, forward strand.
CTCCCGCTCCCGCGGCGGCCATCCCCCAGGCGGCGGTGAGCCTGGGTCCGGCGGTATCCGCCAGGATGCCCACGGGCACCTGCATCAGGGTATAGGCATAAAAGACCATGGAGGACATGAGGCCGAAGGTTCCGGCGGTCAGTCCGAATTCCCTTCCGAGAGGGGCGGCGAGCACCCCGGCGGAGAGACGGAGAACATAGGCCATGTGGAAACATGCCGCCAGAAGCAGCCATCCCGTCCGTCGCGCCAAGATCCTTCCCCCTTTCCCTGTATATTTCAGAAGATCTATTCTAGAATATTTTCGGGAAAAGGGATACCTCCAACTACCCGGCCCGCAAAGGAGACGTGCGTCATGGCAGGAAAAGGAAAAAAGGAGCGGATTTCAGTGGAGGCGGATGCTTCTCCCCTCGGGATTTCCCTGGGGACCCTCCTGGGGAAAGAGACCCCTCCGGAGGAACCCCCTCCGGAAAAGGCACGCCCCGATGCCCCCCCTTCCTCCGGGGAAGGGAACCTGCCCGGCCGGGCCGTCCTTTCCAGGGAGACGAAGGGACGGGGAGGCAAGACCGTCACGCGCATTTCCTTTCGGGACGGGACTCCGCGGGACACGGCGGCACTGTCGAAGAGCCTCCGCACGGCCATGGGCTGCGGGGGGACCGTGGAGGGAGACGACATCCTGCTCCAGGGAGACCAGGCGGACAGGGCCTCCGCATGGCTGTCAGCGAAGGGGGTCAGGACCCGGCGGGGAAACTGAACCTCCGCCGGCGGGAAAAACCATATTTGACTGAAGAGGGTCCACGGGCTACGATTGACCCGCTTCTTTGTTCCATACAATATCAGAAGGTGTTGACTCAACCCATGGGTACCGACAAAAACCGCGCACAGGGAATGATCCTCGTTCTGTTGGCGAGCATGTGCTGGGGCACCACGGGGACGCTCCAGGAACTGGCCCCCCCGGGTACTCCCCCCCTCACGGTGGGCTCCGCCCGCATTGTCATATCAGCGATTCTCCTGCTGGTCTGGTGCGCCTGGCGGGACGGCGGTCTCGGCTTCCTCCGCCGGACATCCATCCCAGCCCTCCTGGTCAGCGTGGCGGGCCTCGTGGGGTTCCAGTTCTCCTTCTTCACCGCCCTCAAGCTGACGGGAGTTTCCGTGGGAACCATGATCGCCATCGGCGCCTCGCCCATGTTCGCCGGGGCCCTCGGCTCCTTCGTGCAGCGGGAGCCCCTCTCGGCCCGGTGGTTCCTCTCGACGCTGGTCGCCGTACTGGGGTGCACCCTGCTGGTTTTGGGCGGCTCCTCCGGTCCCATGGTCCTCGAACCCCGGGGGATAGCCCTCGCCTTCACCGCAGCCTTCTGCTACGCCTTCATGGGGCTTGGCTTCAAAATACAGGGGGCGCGGCTGAACGACACCCAGACCATCGCCGTGGCTTCCGGAGCGGCCAGCTTCATCGCCCTTCCCGTGCTTCTCATGCTGGACTCCTCGTGGATATTCAGCGGCGCCGGGTTTGCCGTGGCCTTCTCCCTGGGCTTCGCCACCATGGCCCTTCCCATGAGCCTCTTTTCCCTGGGGCTTCGAAAAATCTATCTCCGGGACGCCTACACCATTTCCCTCGCCGAACCCCTTACGGCCTGCGTTCTCTCCGCCCTCATCCTGGGAGAGCGGCTCACTCCGGTCTCCATGGGCGGGGCGGCCCTGATTCTCTGCGGCATCCTGCTGCTCCCCGTCAAAGAGGCGGCGAAGGAACCCGCGGAAGGGACGGCTTGAGGAATTTCGACATGAAGGAGGACTCCATGACCGGACTTCAATCCGTTTTCACGTCAGGCAACGAGGCCATCGCAGAAGGGGCGATTGCGGCGGGAGCTTCGTTTTTCGCCGGATACCCCATCACCCCGTCGTCCGAAATCGCCGAGACTGCCGCCAGGCGGCTTCCCGAGACCGGGGGCATGTACGTCCAGATGGAGGACGAACTGTCGGGCATGGCCGCCATCGTGGGGGCATCCGTCTCCGGGGCGAGGGCCTTCACCGCCACCAGCGGCCCGGGCTTCTCCCTGATGCAGGAGAACCTCGGCATGGCCGTCATGGGGGAAATTCCCTGCGTGGTGGTGAACGTCCAGCGGTCGGGCCCCTCCACCGGCATGGCCACGAAACCCGCCCAGGGGGACGTGATGCAGGCCCGGTGGGGCACCCACGGGGACCACGGCATCATCACCCTGGCCCCGTCGTCGGTGCAGGACTGCTACGACTTCACGATCCGGGCCTTCTCCCTGGCCGGCCGGTTCCGCACACCGGTGATCCTGCTCGCCGACGCGGCGGTGGCCAAGCTGAAGGAGAACGTCCGCTTCCGCTCCCCCGCGCCTGAAGAGAGGGCCCCGCGGCCCCTGCCGGACTGCCCCCCCGAAGCCTACCGGCCCTTCGCCGTGGACCCGGAGGAGAAGGCCATCACGCCCCTTCCCCCCTTCGGGAGCGACTACATCTTCCGCATCACCGGCTCCATGCACGACGAAGCGGGAGGCCAGGGAGCCTCCCCGGCGAACGCCGACCGGGTGATCCGCCATCTTGCGGGCAAGATCGAAAAGAACCGGGACGTCATCGTCCGGGTCCGGCGCTTCTTCCTCGACGACGCTGACCTGGCCGTCATCTCCTTCGGATGCTCCGCAAGGTCAGCCCGGGCCGCCGTGAGGGAGGCCAGGAGGCAGGGCATTCCCGCGGGGCTCCTGGAACTCACCACCCTCTGGCCCTTCCCCGACGACGACGTGCGGGACGTGCTCTCACGGGTCAGGGGCGCCGTGGTGCCGGAGCTGAACCTCGGCCAGGCCGCGGGGGAAGTCCGGCGGCTCAACGATTTCGGCATTCCCGTGAGGGGGATCTGCCGGGTGGACGGCACCCTCATCCCCCCGGGGGACATCCTCTCCGCTCTCAGGGAGGCCCGGTCATGACGGCCCGGAACTTCAGGGAATACCTCGCGGAAAACCGGCTGCCCACCATCTGGTGCCCCGGGTGCGGCAACGGCATCGTCCTGAAGGCCATCGCCGGCGCCTTTGCCGACCTCGGGCTGGACCGGAGAAAGACTGCCGCCGTCTCGGGCATCGGCTGCTGGGGATGGGCGGACGACTACCTGGCGGTGAACGCCTTCCACGGGACCCACGGGCGGGCTCTCGCCTTCGCCACGGGGATCAAGCTCGCCAACCCGGAACTCACCGTGGTGGTCCTCATGGGCGACGGCGACGGCGCCACCATCGGGGGCAACCACCTGATCCACGCGGCCAGGAGGAACGTGGACCTCACGGCGGTGGTGGTGAACAACTACAACTACGGCATGACGGGAGGACAGTACTCGGGCACCACCCCCCGGGGAAGCATTACCTCCACCTCGCCCCTGGGCCACGTGGAGGACCCCTTCGATCTCTGCGCCCTCACGGCCGCTGCGGGTGCTCCCTTCGTCGCCCGGGGATCGGTGTGCGGCGGAGAAAACCTCCGCGCCCTCATCCGCCGGGGCCTTGAGCACAGGGGGTTCTCCTTCGTGGAGGCGGCGTCCGTCTGCCCAACCCATTTCGGCAGGAGGAACGGCCTGCGGACGGCGGTGGAAGCCTTCTCGTGGCTCCGGGACCATTCCCTATCCCGGAAAAGGGCAGCCGGGCTGTCCGAAGAGGAACTTCACGGAAAGCAGGTCCTGGGCGTCTTCGCCGACCGGCAGTCCGAGGACTACGGCACCCGGTACCGGAAAGCGGCTGAAGCCCTCCGGGGAGAGGGGGAGTCGTCATGAACGGAAAAACGGAAATCGTGCTCGCGGGCGTGGGAGGCCAGGGGCTCGTCACCATCGGGGGCATCCTCGGCGAGGCGGCGGTGCTGGAGGGACGGAACGCGTGCCTCTCGTCCTCCTACGGAACGGAAGCCCGGGGCACCTTCACGAAATCGGACGTGATCATCAGCGGCGACGAGATCGACTTCATCGAGGCCGAGAACCCCGCCGCGGTCCTCTGCCTCGCCCAGGCCGCCTACGACCGGTACAGCCCCGTCCTCGGGCCGGAGGCGGTCCTGGTGTACGACAGCGACACGGTGTCCCCGTCGGGAAAGGGCGCGGCCCGGGAAAGGGGCTATTCCCTCTCGTCCCTCGCCGGACCGGGGACGGCCAACCTGGCGGCCCTGGGGCTCGTGGCCGCCCTGTCAGGCGCGGTCCGGGAGGAGTCAGTCGCGGTAGTCATCAGGAAAAAGACGGCCTCCTCGTCGCCCCTCCGCAAGGGGAGCGAAGAGGCCTTCCGGAAAGGCTTCGCGGCAGCCTCGCTCTAGACAAAGAAAAAACCGCCGGCTTTCAGGGGGAAGGGAAGAATCAGTCTCCCTTCTCCCTGCCGTGAACGGGGATGCACTGACCGCAGAAGGAGCATTCCCCCCGGACCAGCCCGTCGTCCTCCAGCCCCCAGCGGCGGAGCTCCTTGAAGACGGAGAATATGCTCGTCCCCATGTCCGACAGGGAATATTCCACCCTCGGCGGCACCTCGGCGTAGACCGTCCGGACGATCAGACCGTCCTCCTCCAGTTCCCGGAGCTGCTGGGTCAGTACCTTGGCGCTAACGGCCGGAATGGCCGCCCCCAGCTTCCCGTACCGCACCGCTCCCTGGGACAGTTCCTTCAGGATCAGCAGCTTCCACTTCCCGTTGATCAGCGACAGGGTTGACTCGATGGGGCATTTCCCGCCCATGGCACGCCTCCTTGTTTCCCTGCAGGAACATTGCTTTCCTCCAGGTAGGTATGGTTACAAAAAAGTGCATACTTGCGAAAAGAAAGGGGCGCTTTTACAGTAGCAAATACGGCGCCGGAAGACAATCAGTTTTTTGCGGGGGAGGAAGGGTCATGAAGAACATCACCATCGAAATCCTCGAGGAAGAGGACATTGAACAGTGCAGGGAACTGTGCGACGAGCTGATGGCTTTCCAGAAGTCGAAGGCCTTTATGGAGCCGGAGCGGTTCGACGGCATGAACTTCGAGACGAGGATGAAAAAAAGCTGGGAGAGCGCCCTTGATAAACACGCCGCCATCGCAAAAGACGGGGCGATTCCCGTGGGGTACGTCTTCTCCACCGTGGAGTCGGCGGAGGGGATGAAGAACTCGTCCTTCAGGCTCCTGCCGGACACGGCCGGCTATCCGGAACGGATCGGGTGCCTCAGCAACCTCTACATACGGGACGGCTACCGGGGTTCGGGCCTGGGGTCCCGACTCTTCGCCATCTCCATGGAGTGGCTGGAGAGCTTTCCGTACATGGAACTGATCTATATCTTCATCTCCAACGGGAACGACGAGGCCATGGATTTCTACCTGAAACACGGGTTTTCCTACAGCCACGACGTGCTCGGCGGGTTCATCCAGGCGGTGAGCAAAAGGGTCAAATGAGTCCTGAAAACCAACTGCAGATCCTTCGCTCCGCTCAGGATGACAAAAAAGCCCCCTGTCATCCTGAGGAGCGCAGCGACGAAGGATCTCGGGTTTGATTCAAAAGTTCCCAAGTACGAGATTCTCCCCCTCCGGGGATGCTTCCTCCGCTTCGCTCAGGATGCTCCGCGACCGCGATCGGGCTTCGCCCTTCGGAATGACTTTAGGGCTTCGCTCGGATTGACGGCGGCAGACTCAGAATTGCGACAGGCTCATCCGGGGCTGTGAAGCGCACAGGATCTCCCGGCGGAAGGTCCCGCCGCAGAAGCGCCCCACCAGTTCCTCAAGTTCGCCGCAGATCGTCTCCACTTCACTTCTCTCCACGGGCGGCAGGCCGTCCACGTTGAACTCGATGGACTTCGTCTCCGGCAGGGTGAGGGTGTGGTTCGCCTGGCGCCAGCTCCAGCGCCTCGTAAGCACCTTTTTTCCCTCGGTGAAGATGAACTCGCCGGGGAAGGGATGCTCTTCCTCCGTTTCGCCGAAGGGGACGAACACCTCGTCCCCCGTGGCCGCCAGGAGGGCGATGTCCTCCGTCACCTCGTCCAGGGAATGGCCCCCAGTGGGGACGAGATGGCGCAGGGACAGCACGTTGCCGATGTCCACCAGGGCGTTGATGGAGGGCAGCTCCTGCCCCTTCGCGACCCGCCGGGCCATGGCCTCGATGGAGGACCGGAATTCCGCGGGCTTCACGCCCGTCTTCCGAAAGGCCTCCCGCCAGGAGGCGATGCGGGGGTGCTCCGCAGGGTTGCCTGACCCGAGGGTTTCCCTCAGGGAAGCCTCGGCCTCCCGCAGCAGGGCGGTCAGTTCGTCCGTGGAAGGGCCGTTCCGCACGTCCCGGGCAACCACCACGCCCCGGACATAGTCCGGAAAGACAGAGAACACTTCGTCCGCTATGGTGTAAAAAATCTCCTTCATAAAAAAGCCTCCGTCCCTATCTGCCTGAATTGAGAGGCTTGGGATGGACATTGTCGGGGATGGCGCAGCGGTAGCTGTCGCCGTCCAGCCGGAGGCGGAGCTCCTCCTTCGCCCGTTCGATCAGGGGCGGGTCGTCCAGGAGGTCGGCGGCGGCAGCGGCAAGCACCTTGCCCGCGTGGAGCATCCCCTTGTGGGAGAGAGACACCCCTCCCGACGAGGTGATCTGCCAGGAATGGCCGGGAGTGTGGTTCGGCCAGGTGGCCACCCAGACCTGCCCCGTGGGCACGTTCCAGCTCACGTCCCCCACGTCGGTGGAGCCGGGCAGGACGAATTCGCTCTGCCCGTAGGGAAGGACCTCGTCGGCGAGAGGCCTCTCCCGGAGCCGCCGGGCTGCTTCCTTCCCGGCCTTTCCGCCGGGGGCGGAATACTGGTCGAGGTCCTGGCTCCGCTCCGACGGGGCGATCCCCTCGAAGATCTTCCGGGCGAACTCCCGGTCCTCCTCCGAATAGGCCGGCACCCCGAGTTCGGTGAAGTTCCTGTAGAGAACCTCCTCGAGAACACTGTTCTGGACCACGTTGGCGCAGGCCTTGATGAAGACGGTCTCCAGTTCCGTTCCCGTCATGAGGGCGGCGCCCCTGGCGATATCGTTCACCCGCTCGTAGATTTCCTGTACCTGGGGCGTCCGGGGAGCCCGCAGGAGGTAGAGCACTTCCGCCTTCGGCTGCACCACGTTGGGGGAAAACCCGCCGGAGTCCGTGATGGCGTAGTGCATCCGGGCCTCGGGGATCACATGCTCCCGGAGGTAGTTCACCCCGATGTTCATCAGCTCCACGGCATCCAGGGCGCTCCGCCCGAGATGGGGACAGGCCGCCGCGTGGGCGCTCACTCCCCGGAAGCGGTAGGCCACCTGGAAGTTCGCCAGGGAACTGAAGGGAAAGACGGCGTTCACCGACCCGGGATGCCACGTCAGCGCCGCGTCCACGTCGTCGAAAATCCCCGCCCTGGCCATGAAGGCCTTTCCCGAGCCGCCCTCCTCGCCGGGACAGCCGTAGTACCTGACCGTACCGCTCTTTCCCGAGGCTTTCAGGTAATCCCGGAAGGCCACCGCCGCCGCCAGGGCTCCGGCGCCGAGGTTGTTGTGGCCGCAGCCGTGGCCGTTGCCTCCCGGAACGAGGGGATCCTTTACCGTGGCCCCGTCACGCTGGCTGAGCCCGGAGAGGGCGTCGTACTCTCCGAGAAAGGCGATCACGGGGCTTCCCTGCCCCCAGGAACCGCAGAAGGCCGTTTCCAGCCCCGCCACGGGACGCTCCACGGCAAAGCCTTCCGCCTCCAGGGCTTCGCACAGGGCGTCCGCCGACTTGAACTCCACGAAGGCAGTTTCGGCGTATTCCCATACCTTCCTGTCCACGGCGATGAAACAGTCCCGTTTCTCTTCGATGATTCGTCCGAGGTCCTCTTTCCGCATCATGTCCTCCTCAAGTACGGGTCTTTTTCAGCAGCGTTTCAAGTCCCCTGATCACCGATCGGGAACTGTTTTCCAGCCTGGCGAACATCTGTTCCGCCGTCTTCCGGTCGCCCCTGGCGAAGGCCTCGGCGGCCTTCCGGGCAGCCTCGTGGACCTCCTTGTGGGGGTCGTCCATGGTCCTGTAGGCCGGGTCGTTTTTGAAGGGGTTGTCAGGGGAAAAATACCATTTTCCAAGGCGGCATTCCGTGTGGGTGTTCACATCCTCGGGCTTCACCTTGTCCAGCCCCTGGAGCATATTGCTTATACGCACCTTCCAGAGGAGGTGGTCCGACTTTGCTTTCTTTATCAGTTCCGCGTCGGGAAGCTTCAGTCCTGTGGCGGACTGTACCCGGAAGACCTTTACAGCATCGTTCAGCCTGGTCGCCATGGCGGTGAGCTCCTGGGTGCCCGCGCCGATGGTCTCCATGGAGGCCGTGGTCTCTTCCGTGGCGGCAGCCACCTGTTCCGCCCGGTCGGCGGTACTTTTTATCACGTCGTTCATGGACGCGATGAGGGCTATGATCTTCTCGGAACTCGCCACTTCCTCGTCGGTGATGGAAACGATCCCGCTGACCGCATGCTCCGTGCTTTCAGTGGCGGACAGGATATCGTCCAGGGCCTTCCCGGCGCCGTTGACCACGGATACGCCCCGGTCCACCTCGGACCGGCTGCCCCGGATTCCCTCCACCGCCGCCGTCGTATTTTCCGCGATCTTCTGCACGAGCTGGGCCACCTCGGCCGCCCCCTTGTTCGACTGCTCGGCCAGGATCCGCACCTCGTCGGCCACCACGGCAAACCCCCTGCCGGCCTCACCCGCCCGGGCCGCTTCGATGGCGGCGTTCAGGGCAAGGAGGTTCGTCTGCCGTGCGATGCCCGTGATGGTATCCGTGATGGTGGTGATCTGCCGGGAATAGTCGTTCAGGGTATCCATGCGGCCTTCAGTCTCTTCGGTGAGGGCCTTGATCCTGTCCATGGCCTCCACCGCATGGAGGACAGTGTCCCGGCCCTTCCGGGCGGTCTCCAGGGTGACGGTCGAGCTGTCCAGGGCATCCTTGCCCTTCTGCTGGGCCATCTGGATCAGGGAAGAAAGTTCGAGGAGCACCTGGTTCGTCTCGAGGGAAGATGAGCTGCCCTTCTCCGCCAGCCCGGACACCTCGGCGATGTTTACCGCCACGTCCTGAGCGGTGTGGGACACCTCCGACGCCGAGGCGGAAATCTCCTCCGATGCGGCCGCCAGCTCTTCCGAAGCCTTCCGGACCCGCTCCACCGTGTCGGACTGCCTTTGAACCATCTGGTTGAAGGTGGCGGTAAGCTCCGATATTTCATCGTCGGCGCCGATCTCGCCGTAGACCGTGAGGTCCCCGGATCCGGCCGCCGCCATGAGCCCTCTCAGACCCTGGAGCGGACGGGCAAGGGAGCGGGCAAAAAACCAGCCCGCCAGCAGCACGACAGCAAGCGCACCGATGGTCGTCCCGGCGATGGCTTTCCCGTTCGAAAGCAGGGCCGCGGCGGCCCCTTCCCTGGAAAGGGACACGGAGATCAGGCCGATGACCGTTCCCTTTGCTCCCATGAGAGGAGCGAAGGACGTGACGTGCGAGGCTCCGAGGAAGGGATCCGTCCCGAGGACAGGGGATGAGAGATCCTTCAGCAGGCTTTCCGCTTCAGGAACCGCTCCGAGGAGGCGCTTCCCGTCCTCTCCCTGAAGAGTGGATGCCACCCGCTCCGTCCCGAGGAAGAGGGAAACTTCTCCGCGGAACATGGCCTTCGCCTGGTCCACCATGGAGTTCTGGCTTGCCACGTACCCCGCCGACACCGCCCCCAGCAGCGCGCCGCCGGAATCCCTGACGGGAGCCCCCGCCCGCACCGAGAGCTTTACGACCCGGCCCTCCTCGATGCCGACGAAGGCGTTTCCGTCAAGGGCCTGCCGGATGTTCTCCTGGTTGGAGATAGAATCGTCGGGGCCGGGAACGACGTCGGGCTGGTGGGCCCGGATGAGGGTCTTCCCCCTGGGATCCGTGACTACAAGGTACTCCAGTTCACCGTTCTTCATCAGGTCCACGGTCACCTTCCGCAGGCCGTCGAACTCGCCCTTTTTCATTGCATCGGCCAGCAGGGGGTTGGAAGCGACATTCTTCACATGGGCCAGGGCCTGTGTTTTATAGTTCTCCAGCAGGCGGGCCACATTCGCCGCATCAGCCAGTGCATTGCGCTCCATGTCGGACTCGAAACTCCTTCCGGTCACCCAGATGCCCGCAGCGGCCACCACCACGATGGAAAATAGAGACAGCCCCCCCAGGAACAGCATCATCTTCGCTCTCAGGCTTTTCACTCTCATGCACATCTCTCCCTATTCACAGGAATAATGATCTTCGACATTTGATTCTACCTTCCCTTTCGTCCCTTTTCTCCGGAACCCTCTTCCGGCAGAGCGATTTTTCTCAGTTCCGCAGTTCTTCTCTTTTGAAAACTTCTTCTTTCCTATGGTATCATCCCCCCTAAGCGGACACCAGTCTGCGGAGAAAAAGGAGATGATGGCCATGTTCGACGTAAAGAAGAAAGCGCAGGAAATGAACGACCGGATCATCCAGTGGAGGCGCACTCTCCACGCCACCCCGGAAATAGGCTTCAACACCCCCGTCACTGAGAAATTCATCGTCGACGAACTCGAAAAAATAGGCGTGGACGAAATCCGCCATGGAAACGGCATGCGGGGAATCGTGGCCCTCATCAAGGGAGGCAGGCCGGGAAAGGTACTCGGCATCCGGGCAGATTACGATGCCCTCAACATGACCGAGGACACGGGGCTTCCCTTCGCCGCCACCAACGGCAACATGCACGCCTGCGGCCATGACGCCCATGCCGCCATACTCCTGGGCACGGCGAAGCTCCTCACGGAGTGCAGGGACGAGCTCCAGGGCACCATAAAGCTTCTCTTCCAGCCCTCCGAGGAGGACGGGAAGGGCGCCCCCGCCATGATCGAGGACGGCGTGTTCGAGAATCCCGCCATGGACGGGATCATCGGCCTCCACACGGGGAACCTCTGGAAGGGCTTCATGCCCGGCGAGGCGGGATACCGCTTCGGCGCCCTCATGGCCGCCGCCGACTGGTTCACCGTCACCTTCGAGGGCAAGGGCGGCCACGGAGCCACCCCCCATCTTACCGTGGACCCCGTCGCCATGGCCTGCCAGGCGGTCAACCTGCTCCAGCTCGTGGTCAGCCGTGAGACGAGCCCCCTGGATTCCGCCGTCGTTACGGTGGGCACCATCCAGGGCGGCACCATGCCCAACATCATCGCCCCGAGCTGCACCATCAGCGGCACCATCCGCTCCCTCTCGCCCGAGACGAGGAAAAACCTCGAGACACGGCTGAAGGGCATCTGCACCGACGTGGCGGAGGCCCTCCGGGGCAAGGCGTCCGTCTCCTTCAGGTACGGGCCTCCCCCCCTCATCAACGACCGCGGGATGACGGAGAAAATGAAGGCCGCCATGGAAGACATCCTGGGGACAGAGGCGGTACACGAGGTGGAAGAACCCACCATGGGCGGAGAGGACATGGCCTTCTTCCAGGAAAAAGTGCCGGGCTCCTTCTTCTTCCTGCCCGCGAATTACGGCGATGAGCGGGACTACCCCCACCACCACCCCAAGTTCAACCTGAACGAAAGCGTCTTCTGGATCGGCCCGGCAGTCATGGCGAAGTACGCCCTCACCTGGTAGTAGCCATGGCGCTGCACCGGGAAACCCCGCTCCTGGAATCCGTCCCCCTGGGCGCCGCCTCGGGGCGGAGGGTGTTTTTGAAAATGGAGAACATGCAGCCCGCCGGATCCTTCAAGCTGCGGGGGATCGGGCGGGTCTGCGAGGAAGCCGCCCGCGCCGGGGCGACGCGGTTCATCTCCCCCTCGGGAGGCAACGCCGGCTACGCCGCCGCCTGGGCCGGAAGGGAACTTGGCGTATGCACCACCGTCATCGTCCCGGTGACCACTTCGGAAGAAGCGAAGAACGCCATCGCCGCCCTCGGGGCTGAGGTGCTCGTCTCCGGGGAGAGCTGGAAGGAGTCCAACGAACTTGCCCTGAAGATGGCCGGGGAGGATCCGAAATCGAAATACATCCATGCCTTCGACGACCCCGTCATGTGGGACGGCCATGGAACCCTCATGGACGAGGCGGCGAAGCAGGGGCCGAAGCCCGGCGCGGTCGTACTCTCCGTGGGAGGGGGCGGCCTGCTCTGCGGCGTGGTCGCCGGAATGGACCGCAACGGATGGGGCGATGTGCCGGTGCTCGCCTGCGAAACCGAGGGAGCGGCATCCTTCGCCGCCGCCGTGGCGGCAGGGGAGATCGTGGAACTGGAGGGCATATCCTCCGTGGCCACCTCTCTGGGGGCGAGGGCAGTGGCCCCCCACGCCCTCGAAATCTGCCGGGACCACAGGATCATACCTTATGTCGTACCCGATGAAGCGGCCGTCTCTGCCTGCGGGCGGTTCCTCGACGACCACCGGGTCCTCGTGGAGCCAGCCTGCGGTGTCTCCCTTTCCGCCATCTACGACAATACGCCCCTCCTCGGAGACGCCGGCACCGTCCTCGTGGTGGTCTGCGGAGGCATCGGGATCAGCGCGGCCAAGCTCAGGGACCTGGAGGCCCGGTTCGGCCTTTCCTGAGAGTTCCAATACCAGTCCTCTAACGGCGGGGTTTTCTCCGGAACACCGGGGAGACCCCGCTTTTTTTTGTTTTTAGAATTCATCCGGCCTGAAAATATTTCAAAATTTGGATTTTTATAATATTATGATACCCGGTGAATTTCCATCTCTGTTTTCCGTGGTACGCCTCAATTTTGTTCAAGGAGGGGAATTCAGTGAATACAGAAGGAAAAACCGGCCCTCCCCAGTTGTCTGCACCGGCGGTAATGTTCTGCCTGCTGCTTTTCTTCCTTGCCTCACCCCTCTCCCTGCCGTCCTGCGCCGTGCCCCGGGACGGGCGCCAGTACCGCATCCTGGGGGACATCACCGTCGAGGCGGACAGCATCGTGCAATCCGGCCCGAACTATGTTGCGGCAGGGAACATCACGCTGGCAGTCAACCGGGCCGAACCTGTCCTTTCCGTCGGCGATCCGCCGGGCGGAGCGGCATCTCTCTACTTCGACCCCGGAGGCATCCGACTCTGGACGGAGAGCCCGGTCCTGCTCGGAGCACTGGGCATGAGGCGTCACTCCCAATCGACGCCGAAACTCTGGAACCTCTACCGGGGAAACATCCGCATCGACAGCACAACGACCGATCCCGTCACGGAGGCTGTTCAGATAACGGTCAGCGGCGGTGAATCCACGTTCGATCCGCTCTTCGGCCTTCCTTTCGCCTATGTGGATGATCCTCCCGTATTCTCTGTAACGAAAAACTCCGTCGCACTTCCCGATGTGCAGGGAAGCATTCCGGCCCTCGGCCTGCCCTTCCCCGTCCAGCAGGGGATGATCCTCTCCAGGGAAGGCTCCTCCATGCCGCCCCTCCACTTCAACACCCTCAGTGCCCCTCTGTCGACGATCAGCGTCAGGAAATACGGCTGGCCCATTCCCGACTTCACGGTGGACATCGACTTTCTTCAGCTTGATTTTGAAATGTCCGGTTTCATCACTATTCCCGGCCAGATCGAGACATTTTCCGGAGGAAAGGGCGAAGGAGGCCTGGGTTTCGCCTTCGGCTTCAAACTTGATCCTTTCTGCATCAACACCATCGGCGGTTCCCTGGAACTCACCGAATCACATCTCTGCATCCTTCCTATGACCCAGTACAACCCCGTCGCCGCAGAATGGAACGCTCTCGGGTTTAAAATAAGCGACATCTGCGATCCCTCAAAGCTCAGCATCCAGGGGAATATAGGATTCCACCTCGTGGACATCGCGTACGCCCTCGACAAATTCGCCGCGGTCACGGGGCTCAACCTTCTCGAAGGCAACGTGGCCTTCACGCTGGCTCCGGCAGGCGGAGCCGCATTCTCCGGCGATGTTGCGCTGCTCCACTACCTCCCTCTCGGCGACGCGAGGATCTCCATAGGATGGGGGCACCCCGGGCTCTCCCTGGAGGGTAATGTTTACTGGTGGGGCGGTCTTTTTCACGGTGTCCATAAGGGATCGCTCTCCTATCTGAACGAAAAAATCGAGCAGACATTCATAACGGAGGGAAGGATCGAAATCCCGGGAAACATACCCCTGATCGGGGGATATCAGTTCGCGAACGTCAGCGCGGAAGGGCTGCTTCGAGGTTCTCAGTCCGGAATAGAAAAAGCGTGGCTGGGGGCCCGGGTCTCCTTTCACGTGGTATTTTTCGACTACAGTGTTTCTGTGGGAATCGATTTCACAAATCCAGCCCATCCGGCATTCTATGTAAACGGCATCCGCGTTCCGTTCAGCGTATCAGCGGCAGCCACGGAAGAAATTACCCGGCAGACAGTCCTGCTCGACGAGACGGTCCCCTTCGCGTATTTCGTTGTCCGGAGCGAAAAAGGAATACCCAGGGCCAACCTCATTTTTCCGGACGGCACGGAACATCCGTGGGAAACGACGCCGACCTTCGGCCCGGGAGAGAATCCTCCTTCAGCCCCCGTATGCCGCAGAGAAAACCATGCCATCAGTGAGAGCTATTTCCTCGTCGGTCAGCCTTCACCAGGCAGGTACTCCCTTGAGATAGAAAACGCTCAGGAACTTGGAACGTTCGATATTCAGCTCATCCTTCCGGACAACCCGCCGGAAGTTGCCTTCACGGGACTGCGGGAGGCAATAACCTGGAACGGACCCCCCCTCCCCGTAGAATGGACCGTGAGCGACGATTTCCACCCGTCGCCGAAGGTATCCCTGTATTACGGCACAAAAGAGGACGGTTCGGACATGCGGCTTCTCTCGAACGATCCTGAAGACAGCGGAATTTACCACTGGGATATCGGGGCGATGCACATCCCCACGGGAACATACAGACTCTTTGCCGCCGCCTCCGATGAAAACAACCCCCGAACCATCATCCGGAGCGCCGGCACCGTGACGGTCCGCCATCCGGACGCCCCGCCGGCTCCTGTCCTTGCCCCCGCCGATGTCTCTCCCGGCGACGGATTCGTGGAACTACTGTGGAATCCCGTGGAAGGAGCGCGGGAGTACATCGTGGAACTCCACGACGACCGGAACGGGGTCGCGGAAATCCATCGTGTGAGGAGCGTCCTCTTCTCGGACAGGGACCCGGTATCGGGCCGGCATTCAGCCGTTATCGAGGGACTGCGCAACGGCAAGATGTACGGCATTTCGCTCATCGCGCGAAATGAAGGAGGTATCGAGAGCCTGCGCGGTAATACCGTCAATTTCCTTCCGAACGGCCCCTTTGGGACTTCCGGCAATCCGGACCTCCTTTTCGACGGAAGCGGAACGATCCTTACCCAGGGTGACAACGGAGTATGTGCCGTTACCGCCGTAATACGAAACGCAGGAGAATTTCCGAGCGCGGAAGGATCCGTCGCTATCCATCCCGGAACACTGACCCACGGGACGCTGTTTCAATCCGTTCCGCTTCCCCCCATCGAACCCGGCGGCACAGCCACCGTCCGCTGCGAATTCCCCCTGTCCAGGCTTGCGCAGGCACCTGTCTTCAACGGGAAAAAGGCAGTGTTTCTCTGCCTCGGAGATGTTTTTCCCGCAGAACTGAACCGGTCAAACAACGTGATCGTCAGGTACCTTCCCGCAGAAACGGGCGGAAGCGGCGGATGCGTCCTGTTTTCTGATACCGGCATCTTCCATGGTCTGCTGTTGTTTCTGCCCCTTTGCCTGCTTACCGGGATAAAGTGCGGAAACCGAAAAAAGCGAGGATAGGCTTGATAACTGGCAGAACAAACATCACGTCACCACGGGGTTTTCTCCGGAACACCGGGGAGACCCCGCTTTTTTTGAACATCCCTTCATAAAACCATTCTTCATAATTCAGCATACAACAGAATTAAAACGCATAAACGGGCAAAAAGGAGACTCCCTCTTCGCACAGTGAAGCTTTTGACCCGGAAAACACCCTTCATAACCATCCTGCACCTTTGACAATCCTGTCGAATGAATCGTATGGTTCTATAATAATTTTTAATATCAAAATCACCATCAGGCACTACCAAAGGAGATGGGAAAATGAACAGGTACGGAGCGGAATTTTTCGGCACCTTCTGGCTCGTTCTCGGAGGATGCGGCAGCGCAGTGCTCGCGGCGGCCTTCCCGAACGTGGGAATCGGCCTTCTCGGCGTCTCCCTGGCCTTCGGTCTTACGGTGGTGACCATGGCCTACGCCATCGGCCATATTTCCGGCTGCCACCTCAACCCGGCGGTCTCCATCGGCCTCTGGGCCGGCGGCCGCTTTCCCGCGTCCCAGGTCATCCCCTACATCGTCGCCCAGGTCCTCGGGGCAGTGGCGGCAGGAGCGGTCCTCTTCTTCATCGCAAGCGGGAAGACCGGTTTTGACGTGACAGCAGGTTTTGCCACCAACGGCTACGGCGAGCATTCTCCGGGAGGCTACTCCATGATGGCCGCCCTCGTCACCGAAGTGGTGATGACCATGATGTTCCTCATCATCATCCTCGGCGCCACCGACAAGCGGGCCCCCCAGGGATTCGCGCCCCTGGCCATCGGACTCGCCCTGACCCTGATCCACCTCATCAGCATCCCCGTGACCAATACCTCCGTGAACCCTGCCCGGAGCACCGGTGTGGCGGTCTTCCAGGGAGGATGGGCCATTTCCGAGCTGTGGCTCTTCTGGGCCGCCCCCATCGCCGGAGCGATCCTCGGGGCCATCGTCTACCGCATGATCAGCCAGGAAAATTCCTGACGAAGGCCGAAGGATACAGGAACAAAAACGGCACTCCCGGCCTTTGGCCGGGGGTGCCGTTTTTACGCTCTTTCTTCTCTATATAGAGTTGCGCGTCCGGGCCACAGAGACGCGCGGATGATCAGCCGTTCATTGCTCTGCTGAAAAACCAGCCGCGGAAATCTTCTTCGGAAAGGGGCGGTGAAACACCGTATCCCTGGGCGATGTCGCAGCCCATCTCCCGGAGCATCTCAAAGGTCTCCTCCGACTCGACCCCCTCCACCACCACCTCCATCCCCAAGGCGTGGGCGAGGCGAACCGCAGCGTCGATAATGTGCCGGGCCCCGTCGTCCGAGCGGAGATTCCGGACAAAAGACTGGTCCACCTTGATCACCGTGGCCGGGAAACGGGAAAGATACTGCAGGGAGGAGTATCCCGTGCCGAAATCGTCTATGGATATGACCACCCGTACGTCGGAAAAGCGCTTCAGCAGTTCGATTGCCTGCTGCGGATCCTCCATGATGGCGCTTTCGGTTATTTCCAGCTCGAGGCTTTCTCCGTCAAGGCCCCTTCGGGTGAGGGCTTCGAGAATCATCTCGCCGAACCGGGGTGACGTGAGATCCCTGGCCGACACGTTCACAGCGAGCGAGAGGATGATCCCCTCCTCCCTCCACCGGACAACCTGGTCCAGGGCCGCATTAACCACCCACTCCGTGAGAGCGTTCATCAGGTTGCTCTTCTCCGCCTGGGGGACAAAAGAGCCCGGGTACACCAGCCCCCGGACGGGGTGCATCCACCGCAGCAGGGATTCCGCCCCCACCACACGGCCGTCTCCCATGGAAACTTTCGGTTGGTAGTGAAGAAGCAGCTCCCCCTTCTCCATGGCGCCCTTCAGTGCCCCGAGCATCTCCAGGTTTTCCGCGATGGTTCCGTCAAGCTCACTGTCATAGAGCAGGCTTTCCTCTCCCTTTCGTCCCGCGGTATGGGCGGCGATATCCGCCTTCCGGAGCACGGAGTGGCCGTCCTCACCGTTTTTCTCGAGCATTACGCAGCCTGTGACCGCCTCCACGTGAAGGGACATGTCCGGCAGAACGAAAGGTTCCTTCATGGCCGCAGAGATCCGGTCCATCTCTTCTCTGGCTTCATCCGGTCCTCTGCAGGGCAGGATGACCGACAGCTCCCTGGGCTGAGGGCTGAAAACGGGGGTCCCGTGCGGGAAGAGCGACAGGAGCCGGTCGTGCATCTGCACCATTATCTCGTCGGAAATCCGGACTCCGAAAGTGGCCCCCACCTCCATGAGGTTTTCGGCAAAAACGGCGAAAAGGGCGGAAGAAGTCGTTCCAGCTACCCCGCCTTCCCTGCCGGATGCCTCGATGTATTCCATGAGAGCGACCCTGTTGGGAAGACGGGTGAAGGGGTCATGCCGGGCAAGCCATTCGTTCTCCCTGAGCTGGAGCCGGAGCATTTCCACCGCAACCCCGTTGAACAGGCCGATCAGGGTAAACAGACCCGTCCGGTAGACCCAGTTCAGCAGAAGCTGGGGCTCGCCGGTGGCTGTTTCGATGGGCATGAAGGGGCCGAGGACAACCCCGCCGGCCAGACCGGCAAGAACGCCCCCCCGGGCACCGAAAATGAACCCCGCCAGGAGAATGGGGATGTACATGGAATGGGAGTAAACGTACTTGATACCCCCCGTTGCAAGGACAAGGACGTAAACTCCGAGGTTCAGGGCGGCGAGAAACAGTATCATGAGTGCTGTGTTCCTGAAGTGCCTTTCAAGCCAGCGGAAAAATGCGGACAGAGACATGATGCCGGTCACCTCCTCCTTCGGGAAGCCAGGACACACCTAAAACGACACAAAAATTCTGTCAAATCACAAGAGCATACTATCATCAAGAATGGGTTTGGAGAAGAGGATAGGAAGGACCGTTTCGGGGCACTTTTTCCAAAGGGAACGGATTCCGGAAAAAAGGGATGAGCCCGGCGGAGTTCCGGGCTCATCCCTTCACTGCAGCCGGGCAGCGAACGCCGTTTTGCAGGAGTGCGTTTTTTCGGGAAATCCGCTACTTGTCCTCCAGTATGGTCTCGACTTCGGCCATCCGCCCCCTGGCCAGGCTTTCCGGAATGAACACCTGCCCGCACGACGGGCACCGGAGCACCTCCGTGCGGAAGGCGTGGCACAAGTAGCTGAACTGTGTCGGGGCCGGCACCATTTCCACTCCGCATGTACCGCACACGAGTTTTGTTTTTTCTTCCATGACCCATCACTCCAGCTCGATCTTCATTCTGTGCGCATAGGTGTTGAAAAGGACGTATCCTTCGGGAGACGGGGCGTACTCCACCCACTGGGTCATGTAGCCTATCTCCCCGTACCCGAGGTAATGCCCCGTGGCGGGGTCCAGCACCCTGCGTCCGCTCGCTTCGCACTGTTCGATAACGGCCAGGGCGTCCTCCTCGAGGAGGCGGTCCCCGTTCATTTTTTCCCGCACGTCCGGCGGGATGGTCAACACGTTTCGGCTGTCCATGGAATCCTCTTTTCTCCGGTCTTCCAGCTCAGGCCAGTACAGTCTCGCCAGGTCCTCCTTCAGCTTTTCCCGCCGCCTCCTTCGCTCGTCGAATGTCGGAGCCCCGGCGGACTCTCCGTTCAGGCCGAAAAAGACGTCCAGGATATGGCGGACCGGCTTCCCCGCCTGAAGAAAGACATCCCGGCAGTTGGAGCAGTAGACGATATAGGGATGATCCCCGTCGTTGCTCCTCTTTTCCGCCAGCCAGCGGGAGTATTTCGGAGCGGCAATGCCGATCTGCCCCCCGTAGGAGCAGCACTGGGCCATCCTGCCCTCGTAGGAAAGAGCGGCAAGGCCGAAGCCCGCGTCCCGAAGAAGTGACCGCACCGCCTGCTGTGACGCTTTCCTGTTCCTTGCGGCACAGGGGTCGAAGACGGAGACCACCGTTCCATCTCCCCGCTCCGGGGACTGGTGTCCCGCCACGGCGAGAACGTCGTACAGCAGGACGCAGTCGATTTCGGGCAGATAGCGGCTGAACATCTCCAGGCAGGTCGGGCATGCAAGGATCATCCGGGGACAGCCGGCCTGCCGCCAGTTTTCCAGAAGACCGTCGCAGACCTTCCGGAACAGGGCCATGTCCCCTGCCCACAGGGCGGGGGCGCCGCAGCAGCCGATGGTGAGCCCCGTTCCCGGCTCCAGGCCGAGCAGAAAACGGAATGATTCCGAAACATGCCTCGGGTCGGACGCGCCGAGCTGGCATCCCGGAAAGAAGAGGGAAGTGCATTTCTCCCCGGAAGGGGGAGGAGCCGAAAGAAAAGCCCGGCTGCTGTTCGCGAACTCCATGTCCCGCAACCAGAACTCGTGAAAAGCCCAGGGCATCGCTCCTTTTTCATGCATGGCCTGGTGCCCTGCCCGGAGGAATTCCCCCATGTCGATGTTCTCCGGGCAGACCTCGCCGCAGAGCCCGCACTGGTTGCAGGTCGCGATGAGCCGGGTCGCCACCGTTCCGTCGCCGTCGAGGGTGCCCGGGGTGACGGTGATCTGGACCTCCTCGGCAATGCGTCCGGGAAACTTTTTAAAATAGCTCATCAGGCCGCAGTGGCGGATGCATGCGTCGCAGCGGCACCGGATGCACCGCGAGGCTTCAGCGGCAGCCTCCTCTTTGGAGTACTCTTCACCTGAGGCAGGGAGGACGGCATGGGTGAAAACGATCGCCCCCGGTGCCAGGCGCATCCTCGTGGGGGTGTTTTTTTTCGCGCTGCGCATTTCCCCTGTTTTCAGAAAGTCCTCTATACACAGGGAGGCCTTCAGCCCCTGGTTCAGAGCTTCCATGAGGGTCGCCCCCGTGAGGGAACCGCCGAGAAAGACCCCCGGAAGGCCGGTCGCCAGAGGAACACCTTCATCGCCGCCCGCTTGCCGTTCCAGGCCGAAGCTGTCCCCACCTCTTCCGGTGGCGATATAGACCCCGTCGTACTTTTCCAGCAGAGGGGCGAGTCCGGAGACCTGATGATCGAGGAAGAGGCCGTATTCCTCATTCGCAAACTGCAGCCGGATATCTTCGAGGAAAACGGCACTGTCGAGGGCGTCCCACAGGGCCCCCCCGATGCGGCCGCTCCGTTCGTACACATCAACGCCGTATTTTTTGTTCGCCAGGCGCAGAGCACAGGCAAGACCGCTGATCCCCGCCCCTATCACGGCGATCCTGCCCTGCTTCGGGGGCAGGTTGTAGCTGTTCGGGCCTGTGTTTGCAGCATAGGCGAGGGCGGCCTTTTCGAGCAGGTTCAGCGAGATGGGAGCGTCCATGCGGCCCCTGGGGCAGACGTTCCTGCAGGGCTGGTCGCACAGGGCGGCGACGATGGCAGGGAAACCCACCGTGTTGGAGAAAAGGCGAAAGGCGGAACTGAAGGCGCCCCGCTGCATCCGGCCGATGAATTCCCTGACGTCCAGCCGGAACGGGCAGGCCGAAGCGCAGAAAGGGTCTTCCTTCTCCAGGCAGCGGTCCTTGATATCCCGGATTCTTTTTTCCATGGTGACCTCGTCACCCCTGGGCCGTCAGGTAATAGGAGCAGAAGGGAACGAAACGGCCGTCGTCAAAAACATGGAGACTGCACCTGCGCAGACGCTCCAGGTCCATGTTGCCCGCATCCTGGAACGCCATGGCGGTCAGCGTGAAGCTGTACCTCCGGGCAAACCGGAGAAAACCGTCGAAAGATTTCAGGTCCGCTGCGCAGCAGCCCCTCTCCCCGTCGCCTCCATCCCGGGAAGCTGATTCCGGGGGTTCCGGCCGCTCCCATTTCGTGGCGATGAAGGACCGGTTCCGGTCCGCCGAAACGACCTTGCCGCAGCACTGCCCTCCCTCCCTGTGCAGCGGGTGCAGCCTGCCTTCGTTTGTGACCACGTAGTCGGCATGAAATCCGCACAGGGGGTGGTTGCAGCGGGACGGAAGAAGAGAGTCGCCCTGCACCAGATCCCCCGCCTGTTCTTCGATGGCGGCAAGCAGTTCGTCGAGAGTGAAGCGCCCGCTGTTCGACGGAATTTCCGGAATTCGTCCGAAATGGCTCACCGGCTGGAAATGGACGCCCCGTACCGCAGGAGCGCGGGAAACGGCGAAACGGATGATGTTGCCTATGTCCCCGGTGTTGATCCCCGGAACGAGGGTCGGGACGAGCACCACGCCCAGGTTGAACCGTGCGCAGTTGTCAATGGCCCGAAGTTTGACGCCGAGGAGGTCCCGTCCGCGAAGGGCCCTGTAGAAGGCGTCATCAGTGCCGTCGAATTGCAGAAAAACGAAGGAAAGGCCGGCATCGGCGAGCGTGCGGACGTACTCTTCATCTTCGGCGAGGCGCAGGCCGTTCGTATTGAGCTGCACATGGCTGCAGCCGGCTTCCCTGGCGGCCGAGACGAGCCGGGGCAGGTCGTCCCGGACGGTGGGTTCTCCGCCGCTGAGCTGCACGAGGGTTTTGCCCGGAACCGCGAGGGTCTGCAGGCGGCCGCGCAGGGTTTCGAAAGGAATATCCTCCCCTTCGCCTCCCTCGGCGAAGCAGAAGGTACATTTCAGGTTGCATCGTCTGGTCACTTCCAGAATGGTGCAGCAGGTGTCCTGTCTATGGTCGGGGCAGAGCCCGCAGGCGTGGGGGCACTGTTCGTTTTCCCCTTCCGCTATGGGAGCCTGGTCCCCTCTCCATTCCTCCAGGTCCCGCAGCCCCCGCCATATCACCGCCGAAAAATCGCCGTGGCTGGGGCATTTTTTTACCAGGTGCACTTCCCTTCCCCGGGCGACATGAACCGCCGGTATTCTTTCCAGGCATACCGGGCACACGCTGTACGTCTGACGCAGAATTTTTTCCATGAGCATCCTCCGAAAAAGGGCTTCTTCCGGCAATCGCCAGGATCCCGGCCAATGACTGCTCCGGGGAAATTCTACCATGTCCGCCCGGTGCGGCCGGAGGGAGAAACAGGGCGGAGGGATTGCACACCCGCCGCCCTGTTGTGAGATTAGAAGAACCGCTCAGCGGTTCCGCTTCCGAGAGGAACGAAGTAGTCTTCAGGTCCCGCCTGAACGGGGTTGGCCTTGATGTTCTCCAGTTCCTCGTACAGATCCGAGCCAAGGAAATACTTCTTCGGGGGAGTGATCTTTCCGCCCGCGGCCAGGATATCGATACCGGCCTTGACCTTTTCCGGGGAGGCGGGCATCTCGTAGACGCGGACTCCGCAGGCGTTGTAAATACCGTTGAGCACGGCCATGTGCCCCGACGACTGGAAACCTTCCGAGGCACCGGAAGAACCGAAGGGACCGCTCTCGTCCGGGCGCTCGTAGTAGATGACCTCGAGTTCGTCGGGGATGGTTTCGGTGTAGGGCACGCCGGAAGCCGCGATGTTTGTGTGTTTTTTGACGTCGTCGTAATTCTCGCCCAGGGCGAAGCCGATGGCATGGGATATGCCGCCGTAAGCCTGTCCGTTGACGGAGTCGATGTTCCCGACTTTCCCCACGTCGCTGACGCAGGTGAAGCGGAGCACCGTCGTTTTGCCCGTGGCCGTATCCACTTCGACCTCGGCCAGGTTCAGGCAGTAGGTGAAGGCTGGAGTGGGGTCGCCGATGCCGGTGTTGGGGTCAAGCCTGCAGAGCCCAGGCACCGACGTATTCGAGTAGGTGCCGAAGTACTTCGTCTCCAGTCCCTCCGCTTTCATCTCGTCGTAGGTCCTGTAGGTGCCGTCCGGTTTCCGCATGGCAGAGATCAGCTTTTCAGCGGCGAGGATGGTGGCGTTGCCGCTCATGAAGTGGGTGCGGCTTGCGCCGGACATGCCCGAGTCCGGGCAGAGCCTGGTGTCGTTCTGCACCAGGCGAATCTGCTCCGGAGTCACCCCGAGGGGCTTCAGGGCTTCGAGGGTGAGCATCAGGGAACCGATGTCGCCGCCCTGTCCCAGCTCCTGGTAGGTGTCGTACTTCGTGAAGGTGCCGTCGGGGTTCAGCTCGATGGCGACCGTAGCCTTGTCGGTACCGCCTTCCGTGACGTTGAAGCCGCCCCAGGAAAGTCCGACGCCGCGGCGCTTCTCACGAGTATCGGCTTTTTTCGCTTCCCGGACGGCCCGCTCGTAGTGGGGGCGCATGATGTTCATCATCTCTTCCATGGGATACTGGCGGAAGGGGTAGCTGTTGATGTTGGTCTGGCCTTCCCGGGCAATGTTCCTCCACCGGAACTCGAAGGGGTCGATCCCCGCCTTCTCGGCAAGCATGTCCATCAGGGCTTCGCTCAGGGTGTAGGCCTGGGGGGATCCGTAGCTCCGGTACGCCGTGCCGAAGTTGTGGTTCGTGTTGGCGATCCGGGACAGCCCGGCCGCATGGGGCACATAGTAGGGGAAGAAGGCGAACCGGGGCTGCTTGGTGACGATATCGTCCCCGCCCCAGGAGTAGGCGCCGTGATCCATACCGAAATCAAATTCCACCGCGGTTATTCTGCCGTTCTCGTCGCAGGCAGCCCGTCCGTTGGAGTGGCAGGGGCAGCGCTTTCCCGAGAAGTGCTGGTGCTCCTCGTAGCTCATGGACAGGGAGACGGGGGATTTCATGACCACGGCGGCGGCTCCCGCAAGGCACAGGTCCCCGGCGTTCGTGGACCAGCCGAAACTTGCGCCGGTGGGATTCATGACAACCCGCAGCCTGTCCTTCGGAATGCCGATGGAGTTCCCGATGCGCCCGATGGAGGAGTAGATTCCCTGGGATTTGCACTGGAAGGTGAGGAAGCCGTCCTCGTCGAAATAGGCCTGCACGCTGTCCCCTTCTATGGTGAGATGCGGCTGGCGGGTGGAATAGAAGCTCCCCTCGACGCTGTACGGGGATGAGTCGATTATTCCGGCGACTTTCGACGGTTCTTCAAGCCCTGCTCCCTTGAGGAGGGGCTGCATGCAGAAGATGTTCGGCGTATCCTCATGAATGCGCTCTGCATCCGGCATAACCGCCTCAAGAAAATTCAGGTACTCGGGAAGCTGTTCAATTTTCACTTTGACCTGTGCCGCGGCAGCCCGTGCCCGGTCCTTCGTGTCGGCCGCCACCAGGGCCACAACGTCGCCGTACCTGTATATCTTCTTTTCATTGAGTACTTCCCGGCTTGGGGCCATGACAGTTGTACGCTCGTGCATCTGGCCTTCCGCCATTATGTTCGTCCCGCCGGCGGCCTTGAGATCGGCGGCCAGGATGACTTTTTTGACGCCCGGCATCTTCTCAGCCTCGGAAATGTCGATCTCCAGAATCCTGGCATGATGGGCCGTCCGGGGCTGCACGACGGCAACATGGAGAGTGTCCGCGGGCATCTTCAGTTCCTGGTCGTCGCCGTAATCGGCAAGGCCGCAGACCTTTGCAAGAGCAGTAGGACGAACGACGGGCTTTCCGTAATATCCGTCCTCCGTCGAAAAGGACGGCCCGATCGCATCCATGGCCGCTTCGCCCCGGACGACTTTCGCCGCCTCCATGACCGCGTCGACGATCTGCTTGTATCCTGTGCAGCGGCAGACGTTCTTGTGTTTCTGGAACCACGCCCTCACTTCCTTGCGCGTCGGGTCAGCGTTTTCCAGGAGCAGTGCGTAGGAAGACACTATGAATCCCGGCGTGCAGAAGCCGCACTGGACGGCGCCCAATTTCATGAAGGCGACCTGCAGGGGGTGAAGGTTATTCGGGGTTCCGATCCCTTCCAGCGTAATGACCTCGCTGTATTCCGGCAGTTTCGCGATTTTCCGCGTGCAGGAGCGAATGAGCTGCCCGTCGAGAATCACAGAGCAGGAACCGCAGACCCCCGTCCCGCAGCCGACCTTGACGCTGGTGAGCCCAAGGCGCCGCAGCACGTCCGCCAGGGAGTCCTTTGCAGGGTCACAGATGAAAATCCTATTCGCGCCGTTGATCTTCAGCCACATCTTCCGAAAAGCCACAGCAGCACCCTCCTTCGATAAAGAAAATGTTTTTCAGCTATTCTCAGGAATAGCTGCAGACATACTCGGCAAGACTGTCGCAGCGGATTTCGAAGGAACCCCCCGCAGGCACCAGGAAGAATCCGCCCTCACTGTAGCCGATCCATTCCCGGCCGGAGGCGAGTTTCACCTCCACGGCGCCGTTGGTTATCTCCATCTTCTCGTTGGTCGAGGTGGAGAAGGAGTAGCTTCCGGGCAGCATGATCCCCACGGTCTTTCTCTCGCCCTCGGACGTCCAGAAGGTTCTGCTGGTGACTTTTCCATCCTCGTAGATGTTTCCTTTCACAGCCATGTCCACCGCTTTGAACACATCCATGGGAACCAGCTCCTTTTGATATTTTGACAAAATAGCTTTCTTTATTTTTAAGTATATAAAGAACTTATGGATTTATTCAATATTTTGATAAGTTGCGGCCGATTCTTTTTATTTTTGGGTGATTTTGCTCTTTTTTGACAATGCGCTTTCCCTGAGGGAAAAGGTTGACCAAATAGACAGAATCTAACCGCGGCAGCGGACGGGCACCCCGGTTCCGGAGCGCCGCTCAGGAAAGATGCAATCCTCGTGGAAAAAGCATCTTGTTGAATTAAAATATAGTTTGGATTGAATTTATTTTCCATTAATGTAATTGGATAAAGAATCCCCTTGACAAGGCGGACAAAAAGCTGTATCGTGCTCCCAAATTTCGGGGAAAGGAGAAGCAGACCGATGATTTCCAGGAAAAACGCAACCTTCGTGTTTGAATTCGCGTTTAGCTGCGACCAGGGATATTATTATTATCCCCTGGTCTGTCCTGTTCTGGAAACCGATCGACGGCTTGCTTCTCAAAGCTTCGGGGGATAAGGGGTCAGCAGCACAGGCACAACGACCGCCCCCCGAGGGGGGAAAAGAAAGAACAGCAAAGACCGGATCCGGTTTCCAGCCGAGATCCGGTCTTTTTTATTTTCACACCACACGAAAAGGGGCGTGCAGGCAATGAAGAGAATCCATCCGGCGAAAAAGATTACGGGAACAGTCACTCTCCCGGGCGACAAGTCCATATCCCACAGAGCGGCGCTGCTCGGGGCGGTCTCGGTGGACGGAGTCACGGTGCACAACTTCTCCGACGGGGCGGACTGCGCGTCCACCCTCTCCTGTCTCGAAAAAACCGGAGCGGATATCCGCAGAAAGGGAACGACCCTCTCCGTCTCCGCTCCTTCGGGCCTGGCCTCTCCCTCATCGGCTCTGGACGCCGGAAACTCCGGAACGACGGCCAGGACACTCTGCGGCCTCCTGGCGGGAAAACCTGGCGTCAGGGCCACCATTACGGGGGATGCCAGTCTGTCGAAACGGCCCATGCTCCGCATCGTGAAGCCCCTCCAGTCCGTGGGAGCCGCCATCGACGGTCCCGAAGGCGGAGCCTCCCTCCCCCTGGAAGTATCCGGAAAACGTCTCCGGGGAGCCACTCACGTCCTCGAAACGGCAAGCGCACAGGTCAAGACCGCCCTCCTCCTGGCGGGCCTCTCCTCGGAGGAGCCCACCACCGTTATCGAACCCCTCGCCTCCAGGGACCACACGGAGCGGATGCTCGCCCACCTCGGAATCCCCCTCTACATCGACGGACACTCCATCACCATGGCACCCTCAAAACCCCTCAGAGGCGGGGAATGGACCATCCCCGGCGACTTCTCCTCCGCCGCCTTCTGGATCGTTGCGGCCGCCGTCCTTCCCGATTCGTCCATCTCCCTTCCCGGCGTGGGGCTGAACCCCACCCGGACAGGCCTTCTCCGGGTTCTCGAGCGCATGGGGCTGGCCTTCTCCGTGGAGCGGTCGGGACTCTGGGGTGGCGAGCCCGCCGGCACCATCACCGTCCATTCCAGCAGACTCCGGGCGACGGAAGTTTCAGGCGCCGAGATCCCCCAGCTCATCGACGAACTCCCGATCCTCGCCGTGGCGGCGGCCCTTGCGGAGGGCACCACGGAGATCCGGGACGCCATGGAGCTCCGCTTCAAGGAGAGCGACCGGATCGTGGCTGTGGCCAAAGGACTCTCGGCCCTGGGAGCGAAGGTGACGGAGCTCGAGGATGGATGGAGGATCACCGGACCGTCCAGGCTCTCCGGCGGAAGGGTCTCCGCCTCGGGGGACCACCGGGTGGCCATGGCCCTCGCCGTAGCGGCCCTCGCCGCCGACGGCCCCGTGGACATCGAGGACCCGGAGTGCGCGGCCATCTCCTACCCCGGATTCTTCTCCACCCTTGACCGGCTTACCGGGGGGTGCAGCTGAACATGGCCTGGAGATTCCTCACCAGCGGAGAGTCCCACGGCAGGGGGCTTCTCGTGGTAGTGGACGGGCTTCCCGCAGGGCTTTCCATCTCCCGGGACGACCTCACCGGCGTCATGGCCCGGCGGAGGCGCGGATTCGGCAGGGGTGGCAGAAAGAACGTGGAGCGGGATGAACTCACTCTCTGGGGAGGGATCCGGAACGGTCTCACCACGGGCGGCCCCGTGGGAATCTCCATCGATAACGCGGAATGGGAGCACTGGGACGGTGTGATGAACCCCTGGAGCATCTCCCCCGCCGCAGACAGGGAAAAGGCCGTAACGGCACCCAGGCCTGGCCACGCCGATCTCCCCGGCAGCATCAAGTTCGGCGTGGAGAACATGCGCAACATCCTGGAGCGGGCCAGCGCCCGCACCACCGCCCCCCGAACCCTCGCCGGGGCGCTGGCGGCCCTCGTCCTGAAGGAGCTCGGCGTCACCGTCCGCAGCGCCGTGGAATCCATCGGCGGCGTGGCGGCGGCCCTTCCGGCGGGAGACGATGAATGGCAGCGGGCCGCCCTCTCGGAACTCGGCGTCGCCCGGGAGGAGGACGAGCCCGCACTGAAGGCCCGCATCACCGCCGCAGCGGAAGAGGAAACCAGCCTCGGGGGAACCTTCGTGGTCTCCGTCACCGGCCTTCCGGCAGGCATAGGCTCCTTCACCGAATGGGACGGCAGGCTGGACGGACGCCTCGCCGGAGCCCTCATGGCCATCCCCGCAGTCAAGGGAGTGGAAGTCGGCGACGGGTTCCGCAGCGCCGGTCTCCCCGGGCGGGATGTCCACGACCCCATTTTCGTGGAGGACGGGCAGTGGACCAGGAAAACGAACCACGCGGGGGGCATCGAAGGCGGCATGAGCACCGGGCAGGAAATTTTCATCCGGGCGGCCATGAAGCCCATCCCCACCATGAGAAAGGGGCTCCTCTCCTTTGACACGGTCTCCGGAAAACCCTCGGCAGCCCACAGCGAGCGGAGCGACGTATGCGCAGTCCCGGCGGCCTGCGTGGTGGCCGAGGCCATGACGGCATGGATCGTGGGGTCCATGGCGGCGGAGCAGTTCGGAAGCGACCGGATGCAGGACCTGAAGGAACGGTTCGAGGCTTACAGAAAACACGCTGAAAGGTGGAATCTCCATGAGTGCATGCCTTCATGACACAAGACGGGACAATATTTTCATCGGCGGGTTCATGTGCTCGGGAAAAACGAGCGTGGGAAGCGAACTCGCCCGGAGGCTCGGATGGACCTTCACCGACACCGACAGGGCGATCGAGGAACGGGCGGGGATGACCGTGCCGGAAATCTTCTCCATCCTGGGCGAACCCGCCTTCCGGAGGTACGAATTCGCCGCCGTGGCCGGCGCTCTCGAGGGAAGCCGCCAGGTGGTCTCCCTCGGAGGGGGCGCCCTGGTGAACGAGGAACTCAGGGGCATGGTCCTCTCCAGGGCAAAGCTCGTCATCCTGGACGTCCGGCCTGAAACGGTGCTCTCCAGGGCCGAGAAACAGAAAGGAGCCCGCCCCCTCCTGGACGGAGGAAACGTCAGGGCCCTCATGATCAGGCGCCGGCCTGCCTACGCCCACTGCCACATCAGGGTGGCCACCGACGAGTTCCCCGTTTCGTCGGTGACCGACAAGATTCTGGAAGACCTCTACGGAACGGCGGCTGTGCTGTGGTCCGTGGAATCGCCCTTCCCCGGAATCACCGGCAGGGATAGGAGCCCAGCAGCCGCAGGAAGGCCGTCCTCTCCCTCATGGTATCGAGAGCCTTCCGTACCGGCTCATCCTCAAGGAACCCTTCCACGTCGATGAAGAAATAATACTCGAAGGGGCTCCCCGAGAGTGGCCTGGACTGGATGTGGGTCAGGTTCAGGCTGTTTTCGTAGAGGGGCTCCAGGGCGTAGAACAATCGTCCCGGCTTGTGCTCCACGTTGAACAGGAACGAGGTCTTGTTCCGCTCCCCCCTCCGGGGCGTACCCCGCCCCACCACCCAGAAACGGGTCCTGTTGCTTCCCCGGTCCTGGATTTTTTCAGCGAGGATATTGAGTCCGCACCGCTCCGCTGCAAGGGCGCTGCAGACGGCTGCCCGCTCGGGCCGTCCGGCGCATGCCGCCGCAGCCGCACTCGTGCTGGCCACGGGCACCTGCTCCACCCGGGGCAGGTTCGACCGGAGCCATTCCCTGCACTGGCCCAGGGCCTGGGGGTGGGAAAGAACCTCCCGGATGTCCTCCCGGGCTGTCCCCTCCGAAGCGAGGACGTGGTCAACCTTAATAGAAACTTCATTATGTATCACTATATCCTTCGCCGCCGAAGCAAAGGCGTCCATGGTAGGGAGAACCGTTCCCTCCAGCGAGTTTTCCGCCGGAAGAACGCCCCAGTCGGCCAGGCCCTTGTCCACCGCGGAAAAGACGTCGGGGAAGGAGGCGCACGGCACGGTATCCACTGTCCCGCCGAAGGCCGCGAACACTCCCTCGTGGGAGAAAGACCCCTCCGGCCCGAGGAAGGCCGCCTTCGGACGGTGCTGCACTCCCCGGCACAGGGAGATTAATTCCCGGTAAATTCTGGTCACCGCCTCCGGGTCCAGGTCGGGGCACGCGAGGAGCACCCTCTCGATAACCTGGTTTTCCCTGACGGGATCGTACACGGGAGCGCCCCCCTTGGCCCTGCCGATCTCCCTGGCGGTCTCCGCCCTCTCGGCGATGAGCCCGGCGATCTGCCTGTCCAGAGTGTCGATCTTCTCCCGGAAATGCTGCAGCTTCTCCTTGTCCATGGGAACTCCCTCCAGCCCTTATATTTTTCGAATTTTCTTTTATTTTCCGGTCTCTTGACAGCCCGGAGAAACCCCTGTAGGATTACCCACAATTTCCGGAGGCTCACCCATTAATTTAAGCACAGCGTCCGGAAACATGGTACCACACAACGAAGAAGCGAAGGAGGGAGTTCCGGTGAAGAAAATGACCCGTACCGTGTGTTCGGCCAGTGCCGTTTCCGTAATTATCGCCGTCATTATTATTCGCTGCGGGGCCCCTCCCGGAGCGCTTCTCGTCGTGTAGCCGGACGAAAGCACTTCCGAGGGACCCCCGCACACTCAGCGGGGGTCCCTTTTTTTATCCCCGCATTTTTCACGAAGGAGGAGAGAGGCGCATGGAACGGACCATAGGCGTAGTGACGGAGGAAGGACGAGGGGTTTTTTCCCGCATTTCGGGGCTCATGGAGCGCAGGGGATTCCAGGTCCGGGGCGTGACCGCCGGGGCGACCCAGCGCCCGGGAATGGCCCGGTACACCCTGGTGATCGGCGGGGATGAACGGCAGGCGGGCCAGGCCGTGCGCCAGATCCGGAAGATGGTGGAGACCGTGACGGTGGAGGATCTGAGCGCCGGCGGGTGCGTGGAGCGGTGCATGATGCTCCTGAAGTTCGCTCCGTCGCCGGAGGAGCGGGAGGCCCTTTTCGAGGTCATGAAGGGCTACCCTCATTCGGTGTCGGAGGACCGCGGCTCATCCCTCATCTTCGAGATGATGGGCCCCGGCGTCCTGCTGGACGACTGCCTTGAAAACGTGCGGGGCCTCGGCCTCGTGGAATCGGTGAAAAGCGGCCCCCTGGCCCTTGGAACGAACTGACGGAAACACACATACTCATTACGCGAAGGAGCTGAAAAAGATGGCAACAGTACTGTACGACAGGGATGCGAACATGAAGGTTCTCGAGGGGAAAACGGTGGCCGTGCTCGGGTACGGAAGCCAGGGACACGCCCATGCCCAGAATCTCCGCGACAGCGGAGTCTCCGTGGTGGTGGGGCTTCACGAAGGCAGCAGATCCCGGGCGGCGGCCGAACGGGACGGCTTTGCGGTCCATTCAGTGGACGACGCCGTGAAAAACGCCGACGTGGTCATGTTCCTCATGCCGGACCATGTCCAGGGCACCGTCTACCGCACGTCGGTGGCCCCGAACCTGAAGAAGGGCGCAGCCCTGGCCTTCGCTCACGGCTTCTCCGTCCACTTCAGCCAGGTGGAACCCCCGAAGGACAACGACGTCTTCATGGTGGCCCCCAAGGGTCCCGGCCATCTCGTCCGGCGCATGTACACCGACGGTCGGGGCGTTCCCTGCCTTCTCGCCGTGGAACAGGACGCTTCAGGACACGCCCGGGAACTGGGACTGGCCTACGCCTGCGCCCTCGGCGGCGGCAGGGCCGGTGTTCTCTGCACCACCTTCGCCGAGGAGACGGAGACCGACCTTTTCGGCGAACAGGCCGTGCTGTGCGGTGGCATTACCGAACTCATCAAGGCGGGGTTCGACACCCTCGTGGAGGCCGGATACCAGCCCGAAATCGCCTATTTTGAATGCCTCAACGAAATGAAGCTCATCGTGGACCTCATGTACGAGGGCGGCATGGGCTGGATGCGCTACTCCGTCAGCGACACCGCCAAGTACGGCGACCTCACCGCCGGCAAAAAGGTCATCGACGGCAGGGTCAGGGAGACCATGAAGACTCTCCTTGCGGACGTAAAGGACGGCTCCTTCGCCAAGGACTGGATGCTCGAGAACCAGTGCGGCCGGCCCCGGATGAAAAAGTGGATGCAGCAGGAGAAGAGCCACCCCATCGAGGCGGTGGGCAAGGAACTTCGGGCCATGATGCCCTGGATGGACGCCAAGTCGGCCCCCGACGCCTGATTTTTTTCGAGATACGGAGAGAGGAGAGAACGCCATGAAGATGACGGGAGCCAGGATGGTGGTGGAAGCCCTTGCGATCGAGGGAGTGAAGTGCGTGTACGGCATACCGGGAGGGTCGGTCATCCCCCTCTACGACGCCCTTTACGATGCCCCCTTCGCCCACATCCTCATGCGGCACGAACAGGCGGCGGCCCACGCCGCGGACGGGTACGCCCGCGCCTCGGGAAAGCCGGGGGTGTGCATCTGCACCTCCGGCCCGGGGTTCACCAACATCCTCACCGGACTGGCGACCGCCTTCATGGATTCCGTTCCCCTCGTGGCAATTTCCGGACAGGTGGCCACCCATCTCATCGGCACCGACGCCTTCCAGGAGTCGGACACCTTCGGGAGCAGCCTGCCGGCAGTGAAGCACAGCTTCCTCGTCCGATCCGTTGAGGAGCTCCCGGCGGCGCTGAAGGGGGCCTTCGAGATCGCCGTCTCGGGCCGCCCCGGCCCCGTGCTCGTGGATCTGCCCGTGGACATCCAGAAGGCCCAGGGCGAGTTCGTCTACCCTGAACATGCCCTTTTCGGCGAAGACCGTCTTAAGATGCAGACCGATCTGTCCAGGGCGGACGAGGCAGCCTCCCTCCTCAGAAACGCAGAGCGGCCGGTGATCCTCGCGGGGGGCGGCATCCTCTCCTCCGGGGCTTCCGGCTTCCTCCTCCGCCTGGCGGAGAAATGCGCCATTCCCGTGGCTACCACCCTCATGGGGAAAGGGGCCTTCCCCGAGGACCATCCCCTCTCCCTGGGCATGGCGGGCATGCACGGCACCCCCTGGGCCAACCTCGCCCTTTCGGAGGCGGACGTCCTCTTCGCGGTGGGCACCCGGTTCAGCGACCGCACCACCGGCAGGCTCGACTGCTTCGTCAAAGACGCCGCCGTCATCCACGGCGACATCGACGAGGCGGAGTTCGACAAGATCGTCCCGTGCCGGGTGCACCTCCTCGGCGACGCAAAGGCCATCCTCGGCACGGTCACGGAAGAGCTCGGGGAATGCCGCCGGGACGAGTGGGCGGCCGCGGTGGAACGGTGGAAGGAGGAATACCCTCTCTCCGACCCCGGTTCCGCGGACTTCATTCCCTCATCGGTCCTGGAGGCCGTCCGCAGGTCGGCGAAGGACCGGTGGCCCGTGGTGGCCGACGTGGGCCAGAACCAGATGTGGACCGCCCTGTTCTATAAAACGAACGAACCGGGAACCTTCCTCACCTCCGGGGGCCTCGGCACCATGGGATACGCCCTCCCGGCGGCCATGGGCGCCTCCCTGGCCAGAAACCGCACCCCCGTGCTCTGCTTCGCCGGAGACGGCGGATTCCTGATGAACTGCCAGGAGCTCGAAACCTGCGCCCGGTACGGCATCCCCGTGAAGATCTTCGTCCTGAACAACGGGGCCCTCGGCATGGTCCGCCAGTGGCAGGAACTCTTCTGGAACGAACGGTACTCCGGCACCACGCCTCTTTCCCCCTGCCGGTTCGCCGCCCTGGCGGAAGCCCTGGGCGTGCCGGGGCACACCTGCACGTCCATGGTCGAACTGGAAGGCCTGCTTCCGGACATGCTCGCAGCGCCCGGACCGGCCCTGGTTGACTGCCGCATCCCCAGGGAAGAGCTCATCCTCCCCATGGTCCCCGCGGGGGCGGCCCTGAAAGATTTTATCTACAAGGTGAAGGTGTAGGTGTAGGGAAAGGCTATTCGGGAAGAAGGGAAAAACGCCACTCCGACCGGGCGGTATATCGTTCTCCCTTCCGCAGTACAGGGAGAGGAAGACCCGGCAGGGCGGCGGCGTTGGGATACCACTGGGGTTCCAGGGCGAGGGCCAGTCCGGGCCTGCCCTGCCGTCCCCCCGAAAAAACCTGGTCCGGGGAAAGGGACCTTCCCCCGTAGAACACTACTGCCGGCTGGTCGGTGAAAAGCTCCATCCGCCGCCCGCTCGGCAGGTGGTCGAGGACGGCGCAGGGAACATCTGCCCCCCGGCCTTCGTCAGGGAGAAAGGGATGGTCGAACTTTTCGGCGGGAAGAGGCGCCCTGGGGGAGCGGAAATCAAAGGGCGTTCCTCCCACCGGCTCCGGGAGCCGGGGAAGGGAGTGCCCGTCCAGGGGCATGTACCGCCCGGCCCGGAGAAGCAGGCGGTGATCCTCCACCGAAACGGAAACCGGACCGCCGAGGTTGAAGTAGCCGTGAAAGGTGGGAGCGAAGAGGGTATCCTCCGACGACCACGCCTCCCATTCCAGGGAAAGCCTTCCCCCGCCGTCCAGGGTGTAGACTGCCTTCACCGATAGCACCCCGGGAAACCCCCACTCCCCGGGGAGGGTGGACAGGGAAAAGCGCACGCCGGCAATACGGCCGTCGCAGAAGGTCATGCCCTTCCAGACACTTTTGGAAAAGCCTGCGGAACCGCTGTGGAGGCACGTGGTTCCCTCGTTGGCCTCCAGGGACAGCACCTTTTCCCCGAGCGGCACCGACGCCCCGGCGACGCGCCCGGCCACGGGGCCGCAGAGGACGCCGCACCAGGAGCGATCATGCTCGTAATCCTTCAGGCCGTCAAACCCCAGGACCACATTTTCCGCCCGGCCCGACCTGTCCGGGATCTCGATGGAATGGACCGCCCCGCCGAAATCGAGACACCGCACCGTAATGCCGCCGTTGGCCAGGGTGTGGAGAAACACCCTCTCCCCGCCCGCGGTGTTCCCGAAAAAGCCGGAGGCCACGCATGCCGCGCTACCGTGCAGTACGTCGCTTCGTATAGACATCGAAGGCCACCGCCCCGAGAAGCACCAGCCCCTTGACCACCTGCTGCCAGTCGATGGAGACGCCCACGATGGACATGCCGTTGTTCAGGATGCCCATGATGAGCCCGCCGATGATGGCCCCGGCCACGGTTCCGATGCCCCCCGACGCCGAGGCGCCTCCGATGTAGCATGCGCCGATGGCGTCAAGCTCGAAGTTGGTGCCCGCCATGGGGGACGCAGCGTTCAGCCTGCCCATGAAAACCAGCCCCGCCACCGCCGCCAGGAGTCCCATATTGGCATAGACGAGGAAAAACACCCGGTTCGTGTCGATGCCGGAGAGCTTCGCCGCCTTTTCGTTCCCGCCGAAGGCGTAAACGTGCCGTCCGAAGACCGTCTTTCCCGTGATGAAGGAATAGATCAGCACCAGGGAGCCCAGGAGCACCAGCACCACCGGAAGGCCCCGGTGCCGTGCGAGCTGCCACGAAAACGCCATGAGAACCGCTCCCATGGAGAGGATCTTCAGCGCCCACAAGGGGAAGGAAAGCACGTCGAAGCCGCAGGCCACCTTTTTCCGCCTGCTCCTCAGGTCGGCGAAGGCGAAGGCCAGGATGGCCGCCGCCACGACGGCGAGGGCCGTGTAGTTCAGGTCCGTACCCCCGAGGATGTCGGGAATGAAGGTGGAAATGGACTTCTGAAACGACTGGGGCATGGGGGCGATGGTCTGGCCCCTCAGCATGACCAGCGTCAGCCCCCGGAAGCAGAGCATTCCGGCCAGGGTGACGATAAAGGCCGGGATGCGGAAGTAGGCGATCCAGTACCCCTGCCAGCACCCTATGGCCACGCCCAGGAGCAGGGCAATGAGCACTGACGGCAGCACCGGCCACTTCCAGGTGACCATCATGGTGGCGGCCACGGCGCCGATGAAGGCCGCCACGGAGCCCACCGAGAGGTCGATGTTTCCCGTGAGGATGCACAGGAGCATGCCGATGGCGAGGATGAGAATATAGCTGTTCTGCTGGATGATGTTGGTGATGTTCAGGGGCCGGAGCAGCACGCCCTCAGTCAGGTACTGGAAAAGGATAACGATGAAGATGAGCGCCACCATCATGGCGTACTGGCGGATGTTCGCCATGAACATCTCTTTCATCTTCTCCATCAGGCCACCTCCCGATTGCTCTGCATGATGCACTTCATGATGGCCTCCTGGGAGGCCTCTTCCCGGGACAGCTCGCCCACGATCCGTCCCTCGTTCATCACGTAAATCCGGTCGCTCATCCCCAGCACCTCCGGCATCTCGGACGAGATGAGCACCACGGCCTTGCCGGCCGCGGCCAGCTCGTTGATGATACAGTAGATCTCGTACTTCGCCCCCACGTCGATGCCCCGGGTGGGCTCGTCGAGAAGCAGCACGTCGGGATCGGCCAGGATCCACCGGGCAAGCACCGTCTTCTGCTGGTTTCCTCCGGACAGGTTTCCCGTCTTCTGGAAGATGCTGGGCGTCTTGATCCCCAGCCGCTTCCGGAGGCCCTCCGCCGCCGTCACCTCCCGGTTGCAGTCGATGACGCCCTTCCGCCCGCAGAGGCGGGACAGGCTTGCCAGGGAGATATTGCGGCAGATGTCGTCGATCAGGATCAGCCCCGAGGACTTCCGGTCCTCGGTGAGATAGGCCATGCCCCGGCCGATGGCCTCCTTCGGCGACGGAAGCTCCGCAGGCTCTCCTCCCAGGAGGATCCGTCCCGAAATGTCCATGCCGTAGGACCGGCCGAAGATGCTCATGGCCAGTTCCGTCCGCCCCGCTCCCATGAGGCCCACGAGACCCACCACCTCGCCCCGTCGCACGGAGAAGCTCACGTTCTTTATCTTCAGGCAGTCGGGGCGGAGGGGATCCCGGACGGTCCAGTTCTCCACCGCAAGGGCAACCTCGTCCGACGGGCGGGTCTCCCGTTTGGGGAATCGGTCCACGATCTCCCGGCCCACCATTCCCTTGATGATCCGGTCCTCCCGGATGGTACGCTCCCCGTTGTCCAGGGTCTCTATGACGGCGCCGTCCCGAAGCACGGTGATCCGGTCGGCGATCTTTTCAACTTCGTTCAGCTTGTGGGAAATGATGATGGAGGTGATCCCCCCGGCCTTGAGGTCCAGGAGCAGCGTCAGGAGACGGCTGCTGTCCTCGTCGTTCAGGGCGGCCGTGGGTTCGTCGAGGATGAGCAGCCGGACATCCTTGGAGAGAGCCTTGGCTATCTCCACGAGCTGCTGCTTGCCCACCCCGAGGTCCTTCGTCAGGACCGA
Source organism: Aminivibrio pyruvatiphilus (assembly GCF_004366815.1). NCBI lineage: Bacteria > Thermotogati > Synergistota > Synergistia > Synergistales > Aminobacteriaceae > Aminivibrio > Aminivibrio pyruvatiphilus. The sequence continues at coordinate 166,204 of NZ_SORI01000003.1, forward strand.
CGGTTTTTCGTTCAGGTGAACCTTTTCAAGAAGTCCGGCGGTGAGGGTGTAGGTCTCGTCCCAGTCCACCACGCCCCGTCGGGCCCGCTCGTTTCCGAGGAAGACGTTTTCCGCTATGGAAAGGTACGGCACCAGGGCAAGCTCCTGGTGGATGATGACGATTCCCTTTTCCTCGCTGTCCCGGATGGACCGGAAGGCGCAGGGTTCGCCGTCGAAGAGGATTTCCCCTTCGTATTCTCCGGAAGGGTAGACTCCGGAGAGGATGTTCATCAGGGTGGATTTGCCCGCGCCGTTCTCGCCGACGATGGCGTGGATCTCCCCCTCCTCCACGTCGAGGCAGACATCCTTCAGGGCGCGCACGCCGGGGAAGGTCTTGGTGATGTTCCGCATCAGCAGGAGTTCTTTCGCCATAAGGTCAGCCCCCGTCTCCGGTGTTTTCGGGGGGCGGAACGGACCGCCCCCCTGCGGAAAGAAAGTGCTACTTCAGCTCTTCTTCCTTGTAGTAACCGGAATCGAGAAGCAGGGCTTTGTAATTGTTCACGTCGGCGAAGACCGGTTCGAGCAGGTAGGAGGGAACAACTTTCACGCCGTTGTCGTAGGTCTTGGTGTCGTTCACTTCGGGGGCCTTTCCCTGCATGATGTCGCCCACCATCTCCGCCACCTTGGCGGCGAGGGCACGGGTGTCCTTGAAGACCGACATGGACTGCTTGCCGGCGATCATGTTCTTCACGTTGGCCCTGTCGCAGTCCTGGCCGGTGATGATAGGCCAGTCCTTGCCGGGAATGTAGCCGTTGTTGTCGAGGGAAGCGGCGACACCGTAAGCGAGTGAGTCGTTGGGGGAAAGCACTACGTGGAGCTTCTTGTCGGTGTAGGACTTGGAGATCAGGTTATCCATCCGGGCCTGGGCATCCTCGGACTTCCATCCCAGAATGGCGATCTGCTCCATCTTCGTCTGGCCGGACTGGCACACCAGCTTGCCGCTGTCGAGGTAGGGCTGCAGCACGCTCATGGCACCGCCGTTGAAGAAATAGGCGTTGTTGTCGTCGGGGGAACCGCCGAAGAACTCGATGTTGAAGGGCCCCTTGCCCTCCTTCAGACCGAGCTTTTCCTCGATAAATTTTCCCTGGATGACGCCAACCTTGAAGTTGTCGAAGGTGGCGTAGTAGTCCACGTTGGGAGTCTGGCGGATCAGACGGTCGTAGGCGATGACGGGGATCTTGGCCGCCGCGGCGCTGGCCAGGACGTCGGAGAGGACGGTCCCGTCGATGGAGGCGATGATGAGGACCTTGCATCCCTTGGTGATCATGTTTTCAAGCTGGGAAATCTGGGTGCTCACGTTGTTCTCGGCATACTGAAGATCCACCTTGTATCCCTTTTCCTCGAGGATCTTCTTCATGTTCGCGCCGTCTTCGTTCCAGCGCTGGAGGGACTGGGTGGGCATGGCCACGCCCACGAGATCTGCTGCAAGTGCGGCGGAGGAGAAGACCAGGACAAGAGCGAAAAGAGCGAGAAGCACTTTCTTCATGACGATCCACACTCCTTCTTCAGCTTTCTTCAAGGGGCGCTGCCCCTTTTCATCCTCCCCGGGGGAGGCGCCTTCGTTCCGCATCCCCTTTCGGCAGGGGAGCCCTGTTGTCTGCAGCGGGAGCGGCATCATCTCCTCTTAAATGAAGATTCCCTGTTCCGTACCGGTTGCAAGGCGCGGGGGCAGAACTGTATTTGGAACAGGAATTTGCAGCTTTTTCCATTCTTGTTTGGAAGGTTCCGGGGGACAACTTTTCCTCTTATCATAATTGATTGATTCAATAAATATATTATGAACGTAAATTTTATTTTGTCAAGACCGAATGTTCTTCTCCTACCGGTCTTCCCGGCACAACGTGCCGGGCATCCTTACATCAGGCCCGCCCCATGAAATACCTTCCGGGCTCCTCCCGGCCGCCAAAGCGTGAAGGCTCTCAGGATTTCCAGACCTCACCCCGGGGGGTGATTTTCATCAGGCAGACATCGTCGCCCATCTTCACGCTCTTCAGAAGCTCCACGTCCACCTCGCAGCCGAAGGCACACTCGAAAAGGACCTTGCTGTACCCCGTGGTGCACTGGCACCAGGTATCCGTCTCCAGCCTGTCCACATCTGCGAGCATGGGGCAGGGACAGAAAGGGAACTGCAGGTACAGCTCCCCGTCCACGCAGGAAAGGCCGGACTCTTTGGCCCCTTTGCCGGCGGCAAACTCCTCCATGCTGGACGAAGACGCCACAAGGCCTTTCGCGAACTCGATCCGCTCATCCATGCCATACCCGCACTGGCAGCTTCTCCGGATCCGCTTCACCGTCTCCCGGTCGAACTCCCTCTCCAGCCGGGCCATGGTTCCCTTCACCCAGGCGGCGTTGTCCTCGGACACAGCTTCCCCGCTGTCTCCGAAAACGATCTTCTCCGCCGCCTCCTCGCCCCCGGCGGCCTTCACGGCCTCAAAAATGACCTGTTCCTGCAGTTTCCGAACATCAAACATCTTTTCACCCCGAGTTCTCAAGATAAGGGAACCGTTTCTCCTTTTCCGGAACGCCTACAGCTCGCCCCGAAAGGCCTTGGCGAGCAGAGAAGAATAAAGAGTCTTAAAATCTTCCTTTAATCCGAGATTTTGTTGTTGTATTGTCTGACGACGATTCGCGATTTCCGAAAAACGCTTCTGCTCATTGTATTCCGGTACGGGAACAAGTATTTTTGCCAACTTGTTTAACCCTAACGTCCTGTTTCTTCCAGCAGATCCAGGCGATGCAGCTCTGATGTCTTCGATGCCACGATCACCAAGAAAATGATGGCAAAGAAATTCCGATGTTGCCCGGCCTTTCTTTGGAACATAGGTAATGAAACGGTGGGAACCCACTCGTCCATGATCTTCGGCCTTGGCTACAGCTATTGCCTTCTCCCAAGCAAAGACGTTATTGAAAACAAGATCACCTTCGTGAATAGCGTAGATCCGTTTATTGCCGATTTGTTTGCCACTTAACACTGGTTTTTTAAACGTACCTTTGCCAAAACTGCGAATACCCATTTCTTCATAACTTTTTTCCGGTTCAGTCTTTATTGAGCGGCGAAACAGCGACGCAACCTCTTTGAGTGGCTTCCATACAACCCCTTCTAGCATACGGACATACAACGCGTGAAGAAATATGTCCAATTCTTCTTCGCGTTGAGCACTAAGCTTCCGTACTTCTTCCATTCGGCGGGTCAGGTCTTCGATCCGTTGTACGATCCGATGCTGCTCGTGGATAGGAGGAACTGGGATTTGGCTATCCCGCAAAAAATCTACTGGAACTCGCTGTTGTCCGGCAGCACCATGCATGTTTTTCTTTGCCTGCTCGCGGAAATTTTTATCCCTCACGAAAAGGCGTAGCCATTCCGAAGTTACCAAATTTCGAGGACGCAGGACATGGAATTCTGTGGTTCCAAAACCTACTCCATTAATAAGATTACGGGCAATAGCGGACTTCCCGTTTTCCATACAGGGTGTTATCTTGGCAAACACAACATCGCCTTCCGCAAAGTAGGTATAACCTTTTCGAACATCTCCTAAATTTTTAGATTCGGAGACATTCATAGTCCCAGAAATCTCATCAACTCGCGCCATCGGCACGAAAGAAACAGGTGTGTCGTTAGCGAGTCCGGCAACTTCCGCTTTCTTGGGATTCAGAATACAGATTTCATCGTCTCCGAGCTTTCGGAGGGGCCATTTACTCATTTCCCATTCCCTCCGGACAGCAGCTCCTGCATCTCGGCAATCAGTTCCAGAATCCGCTCCTCTTTCGCGGCGACCGAGGCCAGGATTTCCTCAGGCTCGGCGTACTCGACGGTCTCCGCCTCCATGAGGCCCAGGCCGGAAAGGGTCATGTTGTACCCGTTTTCGATGATCTTCCGTGCCGGTACCAGCCATGCGCGTCCTTCTTCGGTTTTCCGGTCCGGCCACATGGCCAGAAGGTCGGGAAAGTCGTTGCGGTACTGGATGCCGAACTTGCGGGCCTTGGAGAGGGACGATCCGTCGCCGTCCACCTTGAAGAACCAGACGTTTTCGGTAGGCCTGCCGGTGTTTTTGAAGACGAAAAAGCAGGTGGGGTTGGGGGTGTAGGGCTCGAACATGCCCTTGGGCAGAATCACAACGGCCTGGAGGTCGAACTCCCTCAGAAGCCGTTCCTTCACGGTGATGTGGCTTCCCGTGTCGCCGAAGAGGATGCCGTTGGGAAATATGATCCCGGCGGTGCCGCCGGGGCGCAGGCTCCGCAGGGCATGGGCGAGGAAAAGAACGTACTTGTCGCCCTTCTCGACGCGCAGAGAGCGCTTGGCGTCGCCCCGCGAGCCGGAAAAGGGAGGATTTTCCAGAATGTAGTCGAACCGGATCTCGTCCCACCTGTCCTCTCCGCCGCAGATGGAGTCGCGCTGGACGATGGGGCACCGGTCGAAGCCGTGGAGCATGGCGTTCATGGCGGCCATGCGGAGTATGTCCTGGTCGCCGTCGAAGCCGAAAAACGCTCCGGTCTGGAGGAAGTCCCACTGGTCCCGGGTGAGCCTGTCGCCGATGCCGATCCTGCGGACCGCCCCGTCGGGGGACACTTTTTCGCTGACAAATTCCGGACTGGTGTTGGCGAGAAGGATGTGTTCGTAGGCGGCGATAAGGAATCCGCCGGAACCGCAGGCAGGATCGCATACGGTGCCGCCGATCTCCGGATCGACCATCCGGGTGATGACCCGGATCAGGTGCCGGGGGGTGCGGAACTGGGCCGCCTTCTTCTGCCCTCCCAGCTCGCTGGCCAGGTATTCAAAAAGGTCTCCCTTCACATCGGCATCCATGCCGAGGAAGGAGATGGGTGCGATGATGTCCACTGCGCGGCGCAGGGTGGCTCCGTTGGGTATGACGATGGAGGCGTTGCGGAAAATGGAGCGGGCTCCCTGGGAGAGTTCCGGGTGACGGGAGAGCAGCGGCAGGGTGTCCCGGAGGATGCGGAGCATGGCCTCGTTGTCCGGATTGGAGGTAAGCACGCTCCAGCGCAGGGGATCGAAGTCGAGATCCTCGCCGCCTTCCCGGAAGGTGCCGAAGAGAGTGCGATAGTTCCCGTTGAGGACCTCCTTCTGTTCGTGGTCCATTTCTTCCAGCATTTTCAGGAAGAGCAGGTAGGAGATCTGGGTGACGTAGGTGATGGGGTTGGTGACGTTGCTGTCCCACATTACTTTGCAGAGGGACTTGAGAGTGTTTTGAAGTTGTCCGTTGTCCATGTCCGATCCTCGCTTTGTATTATCCTGCAATCAGGGAGTTCAGTTCCTCCACCATTTCCTGAAGCTGTTCCCCTCCGAAGAGCTGCTCCATTCTGGTCCGCCCGCCCCAGAGGGTGAAGGGGGGCTGACTGAAAAGTTCCAGCGATATTGTATCCCCCGACAGAACCCGGGCCTTCAGCAGGCGAAGCATCCGGGCCTGGTCGGGATTGATGCTGCTCGAGTGTTCCGAAACCCAGACATCGAAGGCCTTCTCGATGCGCTCTTCCCGGGTGAGAAAACGTCCGAGTCCCAGAGCTACCCTTACAAAGTCGGAAAGGGAGCCGGTGGGCTGCTCGAAAGCCCGGCGCAGGGTCTCTTCGTTGAAATAGTGCCGGGGGGAGTTGAGGCGTCCGGCGAGGTCTTCCCATTCATCATCGGTCAGTTCCTCCCCGCGGAAGATCTTTTCCACCGCCGGATCGGTCCGCCTGAGTTCCACCACCTTCTGTTCCCACTCATCCCGGTAGGCCGTGCGGTCCATGGCAAGCCCTTCCGGTCCGACGAGAATTATCTCCCGAGAGCGGATTTCGTCAACCAGGGAGCCTCCGCCGATGAGGGTAAAATTATCTTTTCGGCTCTTACCTCCGGGGGTGGCGGCCTCCGGCGGCAGATCACCGCTGTCAGGTTCACCTCCCTCGGCAACACGGGATCCCGGGGCGAAACCGACCTGCTTCGGCTTGCGGTATTCCCCGGCGGGATCGTTGAACCGCTTCGAGTTGCCGACAAAGTCGTAGATGATGAATTCCTCTTTGCCGATCTTCGGGCACAGGCGGCTGCCCCGCCCCCGCATCTGGGCGTATTTGATGTGTGATCCGGTAGGCCGGAGCATGACCAGGTTTTCAATATCCTTCTGGTCATAACCGGTGTCGAGCATGTCCACCGAAACGGCCACCAGGGGGAGCGGATCGTATTTGAACCGGTCGATAACAGGCCTTGGATTGCCGTTGTTGGTATAGCAGGTGATTTTTTCGGCGAACCTCTGGCGTACCTCGGACGGGGAGCGGTTGATCCGGGCCGCGATACGGAGACAGTCTTCATCGGAAAGGAGTCTGTTGAAGAGGTATTCAAGAATCGAGGCCTGTTTTTCCGAAACCGCGAAGACGATGGTCTTGCGGGGCCTGATTTTTGCCCGTTCGGCGTCAGCGGTGAAATACTCCTGGATGATGGTGGTAAGCCGGTCCTCGGACTCGACGTCCCGCCCCCAGGAGCCGGGCTTGATCTCCTCACCCTCCCACTCGGCACCCTCAAAGGTGAGCACGCTTTCGGCGTTGTAGATCCGGTATTTGCTGAGGTATCCGTCGTTTATGCCCCTCTGGATGCCGTATTCGAAGGTGGGCTGCCCCGTTTTTTCAGCAGCGTTCCAGCAGTCGAAGAAGATGTAGGTGTTGCGGATAAGGCGGCGCTCGTGATCGCTTATGAAGCAGAGTTCCCCGGGGTTCGGGGTGGCGGTGAGGCCGATATGAACGGCGTCAAAATGCCCCAAGGTGGCCCGGTGGGTATTGTAGATGGAGCGGTGGCATTCGTCGGTCACCACAAGGTCGAAGTATCCGTGGCCGAAACCGTTGCCTCCAAGCTGGGAGGAAATGGTGTCGAGGGTACCCACGACGATCTGCCCCTCCAGGCTGCGCTTGCCTCCATACAGGATGGTCGTGGGCCAGCCGCCCAGGTATTCGTCGAAGGTTTCCCGGGCCTGCTTGGCCAGCTCGATGCGGTCCGCCAGGAAGAGAACCCGGGAGATAACCGCCGCCTGAAGCCACCGTTTCATCAGCATGGCGATGGTCAGGGTTTTGCCTGTTCCGGTGGCCATCTCGAATAGCATCCGCCGGCGGCCGGAAATCAGGGCTTCATCGGCCTTTTTAAGACATTCGATCTGGTAGGGCCGGGCCTCTATTTCCTCGCCCCGGAAATGGAACCGGTAGGGCATCGGATGCAGCGAAAGACTCTGCCCGAGATCCCCCTTGCGGTGAATCCGGATGTTCGCCCGCCGCTCCAGGTCTGCCCGGCTTGGGAACCCCATTACCGGGCGGGCGTCACCGTCGGTGTAGTCCCAGAAATAGTGCTCCTGGCCGTTGCTCAGCATCACGAAGGGCGCCCGGAGCGACAGTGCATAAGTCCTGGCCTGCTCCTTGGCCGAGTAGGGATCGACGGTAAATCGCTTGGCTTCGAGGACGGCGAGGGGACGGCTCCGGGTATCCTTCAGAAGATAGTCGGCACGCCCATCGGCGGCGGCCTCTTCCGTGGAAACCTGTGCCTTGTCTGCAATATCCCAGCCTGCCTGCTCAAGCAGCCTGTCAATCAATATTCGGGCATCGGCTTCTGTGGTCATTTTTCCCCATTTCCACTCGGCTGTTTTTCCAGGCTGCAGGGACGCTGGAAAGCTCAAGGACACCGCAATTACTCCACCGCCGGGCATTCCGGAAGAAGACGTCACTCAGTCTTTTTTTTCTTTTTCGGGTCAGCCACCTGTCTCTCACATATTGACTCGTCCACCCGATAATATCAAATTCTATCAAGTATAACACCAAGAATCCGAACATTTCGTCAACCTTCTGTTATGAATGTCTACTGCCATTCTCGGATTTCCGGTTGACAGAAACGGAGCGCTCCGTTACCATAATTTTATACAATATTACGCCGAAGCAGGGGGATCCGCCCATGACATCGCACTTTAACGCCGCAGTGTTCAACGCTCTTTTCGTCATAATGATGCGCAGCGACCCTCCTGGAGCCGCAGGCGCCTGATTTTGCGTGCCTTTGAGCTTCAGCCGGGGGGCTTCGGAACATCGAAGGTCCCCGGCTTTTTTATGACTGAAAAAACGACAGGGAGGGATTTTCCATGCAGAATTTCGGATTCCAGATCGGCGAAGATACCGTCCGGCAGCTGAATGCCTTTCTTTCCGACCCGGGGAACGGGGCAATCGGCGACCTGAAAAGAGTCGTGGCCAAATACGGCTCGGTGAGCGAAATCAACGAACGGGCCCGGGAATCGGGAAAGGTGGAAAGCCTGGTCAAAAAGCTGGAGCGGATGAACTCGCCCTACGTGAAGGACCTCGAATGGCTCGCGGAGATCCGTGACGAGGGGAAGCTGGTCTCCCTGTCGGACTACCGGGCACGGGTCAATCCCGGCCGGCCTTCGTGGGACTACGACCATTCCAGGGCGGCGACCCTGGAGATCAGCGCCATGCAGTATTTCCCGTGGCTTCTCGCCGAGGTGCGGCAGTGCGTGGAAAAGGGGGAGGTGCTCCCCGGCAGGTTCATCCGGGTACGGAAGATGAAGGAGCAGGAAGCGGACGGAGGCGACCTTCCCGCCGTGCGTGCCGCCACGAAAATTCTTGGCGCCTCCTGCGTGGAAACCCTGGATACGAAGGGCGTGGACGGGTCGAACATCCACCTCGGCGGGCCCGAGACCATCACAGGCTACTTCGGCGGCATCGGCCAGCCCAACAGCCATCCTCTCCGGTGGGTGGAAGAAGCCCTGTACTACTACGTGAACTACGGCGTGGACGAGGTGCTCAACATCAACCCCGGAACGGTGTTCCTGGGCTACCTGCTCTACCGCATGGGCGTGGACATCCGGTTCAAGATCTCCGTCTTCATGGGGAACGACAACCCCTACGCCGTGCTCTGGACCCTGCTGGCAGCCCGGATGTTCGCCCGGGAGGACGGAAGCACCCCCCTGGCGGGCTTCAACCTGTCCAACTCCATCGACGACGCCCATCTGGCGAAATCCGCGGAGATCCGCAGATCCCTCGGCCTGGAGGACCAGGTGCGGATCGAACACCATATTACGGAGACCTGGAAGAGCATCGTCCGCCAACCCTACAACCGCCGTGACGGACTTCTGGAGCTGGTGAAGACGGTACCCAACATTTCGGCGAAACACGAGGGAGGCAACCCGGAGGACGAGCAGACCCTCGCCCATCCGTCGGATATCCTCGACTACTTCCGGGAGAAGAAGGAGATCGAGTCGTCCGGGGAGATGGACGCCCTGACCCGGAATTACCTGCTGAAGCACAAGGCGGTGAACGACACGGCGGCCGCCCTGACGAAGGCGGGACTGTCCTTCGTGGCGGCGGGAGCCCACAGACTCTAGAAACCGACGGCTATTCGGGGGGGCGGCAGAGTCCGCCCCCTCTTTTTTCCCCTTCCCTGCTTCCGGCCTGTAAATCCTTTCTTTCCTTTTACAATGATCAGAATTGACAGAATCAAATCGATTTTATATGATGCCTTCCGTCATATCCTGACAGCGATCTGTTCATCAGATGACCGGACGGGAGGGCGATACGACGAAGAAAAGCCTGGCACCACCTGCGGAACCATGTTGTGATTCTCACGGGAACTGTTTCGGACAACACGCCGGGAGGTGAAGCACGTGCAGGTAACGTTCGCTTTTTACTGCGTCATAGCCTATCTGCTGGTCATCACAGTCGTCGGAATTTATTACGGGAAAAAGGTCAAAACCCAGGAGGACTATTCCGTGGCGGGGCGGTCCCTTCCGACTCCCATCCTCATCGGAACCCTCATGGCTACCTGGATGGGAGCGGGAACGGTCCTCGGCGGACCCGCCGCAAGCGGATACCAGTACGGCCTCATGGCCGCCATCGCCTTTTCCATGGGGTCCCCGGTGGGCCAGTTCGTCCTCTCCTTCGTCGCGAAGAAGATCCGGCGGATGAACGCCCAGACGGTACCTGAAGTTATCGAGAAGGTCTACGGCAGCCTTGCCCGCGTCCTCGCCACAGTCATCATCATGCTCGCCTACATCGGGATCGTCGCCTACCAGTACAAGGGCGTGGGTCTCATCCTGAACTCCATACTCGGCGTTCCCGAGAACATCGGGACCCTCATCGCCTTCGGCGTCATCGTGGTGACCGCCCTTTTCGGAGGCCTCTACTCGGTGGCCTACACCGACTTTCTGAGCTGCTGCATGATGATGGCCGGCCTCTTCATCGGCGTGCCCATGGCGATCTCCATGGCCGGGGGCTGGAGCTGGGTGGCGGCGAACATCCCTCCGGGACATCTCGGATTCGGCTCCATTTCCTTCCCCCAGCTTCTCGGTTTCTTCTTCCCGGTGTTCTTCTACGTGATGGGCGACCAGAACATGTACCAGCGCTTCTTCGCGGCGAAGGATGAAAAAACGGCCATGCAGAGCGGCATCGGCTGGATGATCGGATGCACGGCCACCTACTTCTTCGTGGCCGCCGCCGCCATCGCCGCCCGGGCCCTCTATCCGAACATCAACGCGGCCCAGTCCTTCGTCCACCTGGCGACCCACGGGATGCCCACCATCATCGGGGGCATCTGCGTGGCGGCCATCACGGCCTTCATCGTGACCACGGCGAACTCGTTCCTTCTCTCCGTGGGAGTGAACATGAGCTGGGACGTCTACGCCCGCTTCGTCAATCCGGATGCGCCCACGGAGAAGAAGCTCTTCGTCTCCAGGGCCAGCGTGCTGGGCCTGGGCATACTGGCCTACGTGGTCATCCAGTATTACCCTGAACTCCTCATCCTCCAGCAGTACACCTACACCATGTACGGCGCCGCCATTACGCCGGCCCTTCTCGCTGCGGTCATGTTCCCCGAGAGGATCACCCCCCTGGGAGGGGTCGTCTCCATCTTCACCGGCGGAGCCGTCACCATCGCATGGGAAACCGCGAAAACCGCGGGCTGGGCCGTGGCGAAAACCTATCCGCCGGTGCTCATTGCGGCTCCCCTTGCCATACTGGCGCTGATCATTTTCAGGAAGAACGGGAAAAAGTAACCATAAGGAGGAAAAAGCAATGAGCCTCATTCTTTTTACCAACGCGACGCTTCTTGACTGTACGGGAAGCGACCCGGTTTTTCCTGCGTGGGTCGTTGCGGAGGACGGTGTCATTCGGGAAGTCGGGACTGGCTCCGCCCCGCACATCGCCGGAGCGGAAAAGACGGACTGCGGGGGAAAAACCCTGATGCCGGGCCTCATCGACGGGCACATGCACGCCTCGCTCTTCACCAACGACCTGGGGGAGCTTCATCGGAAAATCCTTCCCTCGACGGCGTGCTTCAGGGCGGCAAAAATTCTCGAGGATACGCTCATGCAGGGCTTCACCACCGTCCGTGACGCCGGGGGCATCGATGCCGGCTTCCGGGAGGCCCAGAAGCAGGGGCTCATCACCGCCCCGAAAATGCAGGTATGCGGCCGGGCCATCTCCATGACCGGCGGCCATGCGGATCCCCGCCTTCCCACCGAGATAGCTCCTCCCGTCACTGTGGGAATGCTGGGCGTCATCGCCGACGGCGTGGACGAGGTGAGGAAGGCCGCCCGGGAACAGCTCCGCCTGGGGGCCGACTACATCAAGGTCATGGCCGGAGGGGGCTGCGCCAGCGCCGCCGACGAGCCCGACACGGTCCAGTACTCTCCCGAGGAGCTGGCAGCCATCGTCTATGAAGCGAAGGCCGCGGGCAAAACGGTGCTCACCCACAACTACTCCACCCGGAGCATGAAGATGTGCGCCGAGGCGGGAGTTCACAGCATCGAGCACGGCAACTACCTCGACAGGGAGACGGCCCGGATTCTCAGGGAACACGGATGCTGGCTTGTGCCCACCATGGCCACCTACGAGATCATGGCCGCACGGGGGGAGGAGTTCGGCATCCCCTCCTACTTCCTCAGGAAGATGAAGGAAGTGCAGAAGCACTCGGAAAACGCCCTTGCCATCGCCTTCGAGGAGGGACTGAAGATCGGCTCGGGTTCCGACATGGTGGGCTCGGGACAGCCCTTCAAGGCCCTCGAGATCGAACTGAAGGCCCGGGTCATGGGCCCCATGAAGGCCATCCTCTGCACCACCCGGGACAACGCGGAACTTATGGGACTGTCCGACCGGGTGGGGACCATCGAGGCGGGCAAATGCGCCGACTTCATTCTCGTGGACGGAGACCCCCTGAAGGACGTCAGAATTTTCCAGAACAGGGAGAAGATCCTGGCCATCGTCCAGGACGGGAAATTCATCAAGAAAACACTCTGAGGGCTGTTAGAAAGCGCTTCCGGGGGCGGCAGGATCCGCCCCCTCTTTTTTTGCCGCAGTCCCGGGCAGAAAGACTGTCTCCCCGGCTTCCGCCGCCCAAATCCGAAGCTTTTGCTAGCAGAGGGAGTGTCGCTGGGCACAGCGCCCGGACCGAGAAACCGACAAGGATGTCGGTTTCAGGTGCAGTTGTCAAGGACGACAATCTGCACCGGCGGCCCAAGCGAGCACCGGTGACGCTCCCCGCTGCCTGCGGATTTGGGCGCCGCAAATGCACTTGATTTTCTCTCTGCTTTGCTAAAAATGTGAAGTTTTCCCGTTGACAGGGGGCCTTTCGGGGCGTATCATCCTTGTCAATTTCAGCCTGACCGGAAAGGAGACGCCGCCGTGAGCATGAAACCAGCAGTTCCGCATCATCCCGCAGCCTGTGCCATGACGATGACTAGCGGCGACCCTCCTGGAGAGGTCGGCGCCTGATCCGTCGTGCACCGACAGCTTCAGCCGGGGGTCTTCGTACAGAAGGCCCCCGGCTTTTTTTATTCTGCGAAAGGGGGAAAGCCCGTGTGGAACAAGGGAGAAGGCGTAGTGCTCAAGTTCGGGGGAACGTCGGTGGCGAACCCTGAAAGGATCAGGGCCGGGGCAGGCCGGATCGCCGATTTTTTCCGCTCGGGTCTCAGGGTGGCCGTGGTGGTGTCCGCCATGGGAAGCACCACCAACAGCCTGATCGCTCTCTCGGGTGAAACTTCGGGCGGGACGCCGGACAGAAGGGAGCTGGACCAGCTTCTTGCCACGGGGGAGCAGCAGTCGGCGGCCCTTATGGCCATGGAGCTCGGAAGGCAGGGATGCCCTGCGGTTTCCTTCACCGGCGCCCAGGCGGGATTTCTTGCCGAAGGCCCCTGGGGGGAGGGCCGCATCCTGTCCGTGAACCCGGTGCGGGTTGAGGAAGCCTGCGCTTCGGGACGGGTGGCCGTGGTGACGGGCTTCCAGGCGGCTACAGCCTCGGGTGACACCATCACCCTGGGGCGGGGTGGGTCGGACCTTTCGGCCATCGCCCTGGCGGGAGCCCTGGGAGCGGATTCATGCCGCATTTTCACCGACGTGGACGGGGTATTCTCGGCGGATCCCCGGAAGGTCCCCGGGGCGTTGAGGATCGGGCGGATCTCCTGGGAGGAATGCCTCGAAATGACTTTCCTCGGGGCGAAGGTGATGCAGTCCCGGAGCATCGAGATGGCGGAACGGCTGGAGCTGCCCCTGTGGGTGGGCTCCGGCGAAGGGGAGGGAACGTGGATCATGGGAAGAACGGTGGATGAGGCATTTCGGGCGTGTGCTGTGGTGTCGGACGAAAATATCGCCCTTCTTTCAGCGGAGGGATGCGGGAACGGAGGCTGTGACGTGGCGGAGGAGTTTTTCCTGCGGGGCATCCATATTCTGGCCGCCGCGGAACGGGGGTGTCCCTTGTTTTACATCCGCCGGGAGCGGCTGGAGGAAGCGGCGGAGATATGCCGTAGGATGTCGGGGAAATCTCCATCGGTGAACCCCGGTGCGGCGAGGGTCTCCGTGGTGGGGCCCGGGGCGGGAAACCACCCCGAGATCGGCAGGGCCATGCTGAAGGTCCTCGGCCGACTCGGCGCTCCGGCGCACCTTCTGACCTCTTCGGGGCTCTCCGTAAGCTGTTTTGTGGATGAAAAGGACGCGCAGCCCGCTCTCCGGGCCCTGCACGCAGAATTCATCGAAAAGAAAGGGGGATTTCAATGCGCGTAGAAAAAGAATGGGGGCTGTGCTTCGTGGGGTTCGGCAACGTAGGGCAGGGGCTGGCCCGGCTGCTGGTGAAAAAGGAGGAGGAACTCGCCTCCAGGTGGGGCTTTTCCTGCCGCACCCTGGCCGTGGTGGGAAAGACAAAGGGCGCCCTGGTCCGTCCCGAAGGGATCGGCATGGCTGACCTGCTGGCCCGGGTCGGCAGGGGAGAACCCCTGGGCTCTGACTCCGTCTCCCCGGTGGAGGCGGCGCTGCTTCCGGGAGTGGACATGGTGATCGACGTGACCCCCACCAACCTCTCGGACGGAGAGCCGGGGCTGTCGCTCACCCGGGCCGCCCTGGAGGCGGGACGGCACGTGGTCACCTCGGACAAGGGGCCCGTCTCCCTGGCCTTCCCGGAACTGAAGAAACTGGCGGAAGCCCGGGGCTGCAGCTACCGCTTCGAGGGCGCGGTGATGAGCGGGACCCCCTCCCTCAACCTTGCCCTGGAATCCCTGGCGGGCTGCGATGTCCTGGAGGCCAAAGGAATAGTGAACGGCACCACCAACTACATCCTCACCCGCATGGAGGACGGGCTCGAATACGGCGAGGCCCTCCGGGAAGCCATGGAGAAGGGGTATGCGGAGGCCGACCCGTCCGGGGACGTGGACGGGTGGGATGCGGCCGTGAAGGCCCAGATACTTGCCGGGGTGGTGCTCGGATCTCCCCTTTCCCTTGCGTCGGTGGACCGCCGGGGGATCGCGGGGATCACGAAGAAGGACGTGGAGGACGCCCTGGCCCGGGGACACCGGATCAAGCTGGTGGCCAGGGCCTCCTGCAGCGGAGGAACCGTCCGTGCGTCGGTGGCGCCGGAAGAGATCCCTCTTTCCCATCCGCTGGCGGGAGTGACCGGTGCGACAAACGCCCTCACCTTCACCACCGACACCCTCGGCGACGTGACCATCATCGGCCCGGGTGCGGGAAGGGAGGAGACGGGGCAGGCCCTCCTGTCGGACATGCTCGCCATCGCCGCGGGCGCGCGAAAGGAGGAGGAATGCCTAATAAAACAAAGCCATTTCCATTGACTTCCTTTTTATTTTAAGTAAAATAACGAATTATGACGAATAAACAAATTACACTCGACGAAACGGACATCAGGCTGCTGAACGCCCTCTGGAACAGCGGCCGGGCAACCCTTGCCGAATTGGGGAAGGACTGCGGCCTGTCGGCCCCCGGAGTGGCGGACAGGCTCCGCAGGCTGGAGCGGAACGGGGTCATCCTGGGGTACGCCCCCCGGATCGGCCTCGCCGCCGCCGGATTCGGCCTGACGGCCTTCGTGGAGATTACCCTCGGGCATCCTTCCTTCAGGGAAGCGTTCCTTGACCTGGCGGCATCCCTTCCGGAAATTCGGGAATGCCACCACGTAACGGGCAGCTCCGACTACCTGCTGAAGGTGGTCTGCTCAGGCACAGCCCACCTGGAGGAGCTGATCTCCGAGAGGCTGAAGGGATGCCCCGGCGTGGCGGCCAGCAGGACGTCCGTGGTCCTGTCCACTCCCAAGGACCGTCCCGACGCCCCTCTTCCTGACCGGCCATGACTGTTCCCGGCGACGTCCTGCTGTTCTTCCGGGGGGCCATACTGGGCTTTTCCATCGCGGCTCCCGTGGGCCCCATCGGCATCCTCTGCATCCGGCGCACCCTCGAGGGGGGCTTCCGCTCCGGTTTTCTTTCGGGTCTGGGCGCGGCGACCGCCGACGGTCTCTATGGCCTGGCCGCGGCTCTCGGGCTTGCCGCCCTGTCGTCCTTTCTCCTGGAATGGAACGGGCCTCTCCGTACCGGAGGGGGGCTTTTCCTGCTGTATCTCGGCCTTCGGAGTCTCCTGGACCGCTCCGCTCCTCCCGCGGAAGGGCAGCATGCCCGGAGCGCCCCGGGAAAAGGCGACTATTTTTCCACCTTTTTCCTCACCCTCACAAATCCCATGACCATCCTGAGCTTCTCGGCCATCTTCACCGGCCTTGGGCCGGTCCTGTCCCCCTGGGTGCTCGTGGCCGGGGTGTTCTCCGGCTCGGCCTCCTGGTGGCTCATCCTCTGCGGAACCGCCGACAGGCTGGGGACCATGATATCCCCGGCAGCTCTGCTGTGGATCCGCAGGGGATCCGGCATTCTTCTCGCTTCCTTCGGCCTGTCCGTTCTCCTTTTCTGATACACCCCAGGTGATCCGGAAAGGGTTTTTTGCATTTTCCTCTTTTTTCCAGTGAACAAAATGGACGAAAGTCTTTCCCTCACTCTTTTTCAAGGTATACTACTTTTAAATTGGCGATAAATTTACTTTTGAGAGGCCGCCATGTCCTTGCGGAAAAAGGTGTTTCTGTACATCCTGGTCACCATTCTGTTCCTGATCCTGCTGATGAGCCTCACCTCCAACTTTCTGGCCATGAAGGCTTTTGAAGGCGTGGAGCGGCGGTTTTTCGAGCAGGATATGGCCCGCGTGCGCAGCAGGCTGGCCGAAGAGCTCCACATCGTCGGCAGATATGCCTTCGACTGGGGGGCCTGGGACAGCATGTACTTGTTCATGGAGAGAAAGGAACCCTCCCGCTTCCAGGAAATGCTCGACCCCATGAGCCTCCGGGCTCTCGGTCTCGACATCCTCGCCGTGGTCGATACGGACCTCTCGCCGGTCGTGGCCTACTCCGTCACCGAGACGGGGGGAGAGAAAAAGCTTTCCCCGGAAACCATCGCCGGTTTGAAGGCCCTGGCGCCGGATCTTCTGAAAGCCGCTTCGGACGGCTACCTCAGGGACATCCTCTTGCTCGGGGATGATCTGTACCTGGCGGGAGTCAGCCCCATCCTCCTCACAAACCACATGGGCCCTTCCAGGGGCTTTCTTCTCACTGGGTCGGCCCTGAAGAAAAAAATACCCGAGATCGCGGCGAGCCTGGGAACCGACTTTTCAGTCGTTCCGGCTCCCGGGGCCGCCCCCGCAGAGGGAAGTGTCGAGATAACGACCGATTCTTCAGGCATGGCGACGGTGCGGCAGCGCTGGCAGAAATTCCTGGACCAGGCGCCTCCCCTGGAAATACGGCTCACCGAACCGAGGGAAATCTACACCGAGGGACGGCGGGCGATTTTTCACTCCTACCTCTGGATTTTCCTGAGCGGGGGCGGCATCCTCTTGGTGGTCATGGTCCTGATGGATTCCCTCGTGCTGCGCCGGCTGGACAGCCTTCGCTCCGTTTCCGACAGGATCGTCAGCGGCGGAGGCATCGGTATCCGGGTGCCCGTCTCGGGAGACGACGAAATCTCGGTCCTGTCGTCCTCCTTCAATACCCTCCTCGATACTCTCGAAAACCTCGTGGCCGAGATTCCCGACCCCCTGTTCATCTGCGATCCCGACGGCCGGATTCTCACGGCCAACAGGGAGGCCCACCGCGTCCTTGCTCTCGGGAAGCCGGGGGAACTCTCAGGCAAGGACGTCTCTTCGATCCTGAAGCCTGCGGAGAACCCGAAAGAAACGGGGGAGGATTCCAGGACCGGCGTTATATTCAGCAGCGCCGACATGTTCGAGGCGACCTTCGAACGACGGGACGGCACATGCCTTCCGGTGGAGATCAGGAGACAGGAGATCCGGTACGGAAAACGGACTCTCGTCCTCCTCCTCGCGCGGGACCTCACCGAGAGAAAAGGCTTTGAACAGCGCCTCGCCAGGAAGGCCTATTTCGACGACCTTACCGGTCTCCCGAACCGCTCCGCCTTCATCGAGGACCTGAACAGGGCCCTGAAGGGCGGGGAAGGTTCCGGAGAGGTTCTCTGTGCCGCCTCGCTCAACCTCGACCGGTTCAAGCTCGTCAACGAGCAGGTTGGGAACGTCAACGGGGACAGGATCCTGCTTATCATCGGCCGAAGGCTCGAGGAGACCATAGGGGAGGACGCCCGGCTCTACCGCACGGGCGGGGACGAATTTTCCATCCTGACCCCTCTGCCTGCTCCTCCGCGGCTCAGGGAGGAGGCCGAAAAACTCATGGACAGTATCCACAAGTCCGTGGGAGTTCCCTGCCCCGTGGGGAGCGACACCATATTCCCCAGTGTGAGCATCGGCGCCGTTCCGGACATTTCCCGGTGCACCTCCCCTTCGGATGTGATCAACCGCGCCCACCAGGCCCTGAAGGAGGCCAAGAGGGCCGGCCTGGGTTTCACCTCCTACCAGTACGGCGACAATGAAGACTCTGTTCCCGAGACGGTGAACATCCTCCGCCTGAGCGCCGAAATGCACTCCGGGCTGGAGAAGGGAGAGTTCATCCCCTTCTACCAGCCCATCTACTCCGTCTCCGACGGCTCCATCGCCGGCTTTGAAACCCTTGCCCGCTGGATGCACCCTGCCAGGGGACTCCTTCCCCCGTCCGAATTCATTCCCATGGCGGAGCACACCGGTTTTGTGGGGAAAATCGACCTGAACATGATGGAGCACGCCCTTGGAGCCTCAGAGGTGATGCGGAGGCTCACCCCCTCCGCCCCGCCCTTCTTCTCGTCCAACGGGTCTCCCCTTTTCTTCCGGATGCCCTACACCGAGGAGATCCTGGAGACCTTCCTGAACAGGACGGGAGCCGATCCGGCTCTCTTTACCCTGGAAGTCACCGAGAGCCTGCTGATCGAAAATCTCGGGGAGGTGTCCCGGAAGCTGCACCGGCTGAAGGAAATGGGAATCAGCATTGCCCTCGACGATTTCGGCACCGGCTACTCGTCCCTCCAGTACATCAACCAGCTCCCCTTCGACTACGTGAAGCTGGACAAATCCTTCGTCGCCAGGCTTTTCGACTCCGAGAAGGACATGCGCCTTCTCCGGACGATCATCAACATGGCCGGTGAACTCAGGCTGGAGGTCATCGCCGAGGGTGTGGAAACCCGGGAACAGCTTGATTGGCTCACCGGGGCGGGGTGCGGGAAAGTGCAGGGGTACCTGTTTTCGAAGCCCGTTCCCTGGGAGAACGTGAAAAAAATGATGGGAGGTGAAGAAGGACTGTGATGCGGTACGGAAAAATGATTCGTTTCCCTGCGCTCCTTCTTTCGGCGGCTCTCCTTCTTCTTCCCGCTCCTGCCCCGGCGGCGGGATCAACCGCTCGGGTACCCGTACTCTTTCTGGGGGATCTCCACAGCCAGATCCTGCCCGTCTCCCTGAAGGCGAACAAGACCACGGTCCTCTTCGGCGGGCTGGTCAACGGCGCATCTCTCCTGGCAAAGGAGCGGGCGGCGGAACCTTCTGCCCTCATACTCCAGGGAGGGGACGCCGTCTCGGGCATCATGTGGCTTCATTTTGCCGGGGAGCCCGAGTTCACCACCCTGGAAGCCGCAGGTGTACAGGCCTTCCTCCTGGGAAACCATGAGTTCAACTACGGCCCGGACCACCTGAAAAAGGGGCTGGGAAGGACGTCCATGTCCGCCCTGGCATCAAATCTGTATTTTGACGATCAGGATCTGGCGGAACGGGTTTCCAGATACGTGATCCTGGATTCGGCGAAGACGAAAGTGGGGGTCTTCGGCATCGCCTCCCCCAATCTCTTCGCCCAGGCGAGTCCGGGGCCGGGAGTGCACCTCAACCGGAACGTGGAAGCCGTCTCCGTCAAGATGGTCCAGGAACTCCGAGAAAAAGGAGCGGAAGTCGTCATCGCCCTCAGCCGGCTTTCCAGAAAAGAGAACAAACGCCTCGCGGAGTCGGTGGAAGGGATCCACGCCATTCTCGGGGGCTCGTCCCACGAAGAGACCCCGGAACCTCTTTTCGTCCGGGGACCGAACGGATGGGAAACCCTTCTGGCGGAATCGGGCGCCTACGGAGCCTTCATCGGAAAACTGCTGCTCGACGTAAGGAACGGCCGGATCAGCAGGCAGGGGACGTCATGGAATCTCCTCCGGGTCACTCCCGAAGCCGGAAGCCATAAGGAAGTGGAGCGCATCGCCAGGACCTTCGAGGGCAGACTGAACGAAGCGCTGATTTCCACGGTGGGGATCTTCGAAAACAATGCCGACGGCAGGTCTCTCACGGTGAGGTCGGGAGAAAGCTCCCTTGGGAACTTCATCGCCGACGCCCTGCGGTGGCGGTTCAATACGCACATCGCCATGATCAATGGCGGAGGCGTCCGGGGAGACAGGATTTTCCCCGCGGGGAAGGTATCATGGAAGACGCTGCTGGAGATACTCCCCTTCAACAACCCCATCCATGTCGTCTCCCTGAAGGGAACGCAGATCCGGCAGATCCTCGAACTGTCCGCCGGGGCCCTGAAAGGCGGACCGGACGACCAGTACGACCCGAACACCCGTCCCCACACCGGGGCGTTCCTCCAGCTCTCCGGCTTGCGGGTGGAATACTCTCTCCGGGGCATTCCTTCCCTCGTGGACGCAAACGGCGGACTGATCCGTTGGGGGAACCGGCTTCGGAGCGTGTCCGTCCTCAGCGGCGAAGAGTGGGTTCCCCTGGAGGACGACAGGGTATACACCGTGGCGGTGAATTCCTGGACCGCCGGGGGAGGCGACAGGCTCTTCGTCTTTGCGGAAGGAACGGCGGAAAAAACGGACATCAGGGACATCGACGCCGTGGCGGAATATCTCATGAGCAGGAAGGACACGCAGGTCCGCTTCGAAAAGGACGGGAGGATCACCATCAGCGATTTCTGAGGAAAAACAGGTCCTCCCTTCCGGGGATGCTTCGCGATCCGGCTTCGCCGTTGGGAATGACAAAACGCGAGATCCCTCGCATCCGCTCGGGATGACAAACCCCGAGTCGTCCTGAGCGAAAGCGAAGGACCTGGTTTTTGCTGGTGCAACCAGGTCCTTCGTTACTGTGCTCCTCAGTATGACAGCGTTTCCGCTTCCGGTCCTACCAGACCGCCGCGCAGCCGTCGGTCCGCGACTCCGTCGCGCCGCCCAGGGTTCCCTCGGGCGTCCGCCAGATGATCTCTCCCCTGCCGAAAGAATTGGACTCCAGCTCGAACTTCATGGCGTGTCCCCTCCGGGCGAGGCTCTGGGCTATGGCCGGCGAGAAACCGGGCTCCACGGAAACGTTCATGCCGCCCATCCACTGCCACCGGGGGGCGTCCAGGGCCTGCTGGGGGTTCATCTCGAAGTCCACGGTGTTCATCACCACCTGGACGTGCCCCTGGGGCTGCATGAAGCCGCCCATGACGCCGAAGGGACCCACGGGAACGCCGTCCTTCGTGAGGAACGCCGGGATGATGGTGTTGTAGGGGCGCTTTCCCGGCTCGAGCATGTTGGGGTGTCCCTTCTGCAGGGAGAAGCAGTGTCCCCGGTTGTTCAGGGCGATGCCCGTCTCCGGGATGACCACGCCCGAACCGAAACCCATGTAGTTGCTCTGGATGTAGGAGATCATGTTTCCCTCGCCGTCGGCGGCGCAGAGGTAGACTGTGCCTCCGGGCATGGGATTTCCGGCCTTCCTGTCCTCAGCCTCCTCGCCCAGCAGTGCCCTCCTGGCGTCGGCATAGGCATCGTCAAGAAGCTCCTTCACAGGAACGGCGGCGAAGCGGGTGTCCGCCACGTACCGGTGGGCATCTGCGAACCCCATCTTGATGGCCTCGATCTGCCGGTGCACCGTGAGGGGGTCGTCGTGGGACGAAAACCGGAAGCCCCTGAGGATGGAGAGGGCGATAAGGGCCACGATGCCCTGCCCGTTGGGGGGAATTTCCCAGACGTCGTATCCCCTGTAGTTCACGCTGATGGGCTCCACCCACTCGGGGCGGAAGGATCCCAGGTCGCCGGCCGAGAAGTACCCGCCGGTTTTTTGGGCGGCGGCCACGATTCTGTCTGCGATCTCACCCTCGTAAAAGGCTCGGGCGTCCGTGGCCCCGATGAGTTCCAGGGTCCGGGCGTGGGCTTCTGAGGACCAGACCTCTCCGGCCCGGGGGGCCAGGCCGGAGGGAGCGAAGGTATCGAACCAGGCCTTGAATTCCTCTCCCTTCTCCCGGGCGTACTTTCTGTAGGCGAGTTCCCAGTGGTGGGCCGTGGTGACCGAGACGGCGTGGCCGTTCCGGGCGAGGAACACGGCTGGGGCGAGATTTTCGGCCAGGGAGAGCTTTCCCGCCGTCTTCGTCAGTTCAGCCCATGCGGCGGGGGCGCCGGGAACCGTGGCGGGCGTCCAGCCGTAGGGGGGCAGGTGCCCGTCCGACGAGGGGGCGGTCCATCCCTTCGCGTCGGCCACGTCCAGAGAAAGGGCCCGGGGGATGGGCCCGCTGGAGTTGAATCCCCTGAGTTTTCCGTCCTTCCAGAGGATGGCGAAGGCGTCGCTGCCGATGCCGTTGGCCGTAGGCTCCACCACCGTCAGGGCCGCCGCGGTGGCCACGATGGCGTCCACGGCGTTGCCGCCCTTCTTCAGCACATCGAGTCCCGCCTGGGCCGCCAGGGGGTGGGACGCGCAGACCATTCCCCGGGAGGCGTACATCATGTTCCGCCTCGAGGGATAGGGGTAATAATGGGGATCGTATTTCACCATGACTGTGTCCTCCTTCTCATTTCACCTTGTGGCAGGCCACGAAATGGCCGCCGCCCCTGTCCGTCAGGGGAGGTTCCTCCCTGGAACAGATGTCCATCTTCCAGGGGCAGCGGGTATGGAACCTGCACCCGGACGGGGGGTTGATGGGGCTGGGAACCCCTCCGCTGAGGATGAACCGCTCACGCTTCCGGTTGAGCTTCGGAATGGGCACCGCCGCGAGCAGGGCCTGGGAATAGGGATGGAGTGTGTTGCTGAAAAGTTCCAGCGAAGGCGACGATTCCACGATCTTCCCGAGGTACATGACCGCGATGCGGTTGCTGATGTGCTTCACCACCGACAGGTCGTGGGAGACGAAGAGATAGGTGAGCTTCATGGTCTCCTGGAGCTCCTTCAGCAGGTTGAGTATCTGGGCCTGGATAGACACGTCGAGGGCCGAGACGGGCTCGTCGCAGACGATGAAACTGGGCGACAGGGAGAGCGCCCGGGCGATGCCCACCCTCTGGCGCCTGCCGCCGTCGAGCTCGTGGGGGTACTTGTAGAAGAGGCGGGGGCTCAGGCCGACTTTTTCCATGAGAGCGTCCACCATTTCCTCCCGCTCACGCTTCGACCCCATGCCGAAAATCTCCAGGGGCTTGCCGATGGTCTCCCCGATGCTCTTTCTCGGGTCGAGGGAGGAGAAGGGGTCCTGGAAGATGATCTGCATTTCCTTCCGCATGTCGTGGAGGGTCTTTTTGTCCGCCGAGGCGATGTCCCGGCCGCGGTAGAGGATCCGGCCGGACGTGGCCTCGATGAGCCGGATGAGGAGCCGGCCCGTGGTGGACTTGCCGCAGCCCGACTCGCCCACGAGGCCGAGGGTCTCCCCTTCCCTGATGGCGAAGGACACGTCGTCCACGGCGTGGACGTTTCCCGCCGCCACGGGGAAGTACTTGACCAGGTTTTCGACCTTGATGAGATCAGGCATGAGCGGCACCCCCCTTCCCGTAGAGATGGCACATCACCCTGTGCCCGCCGTCGTCCAGCACGCCGGGAACGACGGTCCGGCAGACGTCCATGCACTGGGGGCACCGGGGATGGAAGGGGCACCCCGACGGCAGGTCCAAGGGATCGGGCATGAGGCCTTCGATGGGCCGTATTTTCGACGTCTCCTCCTCGATGTCCGGAATGCACCGGAACAGGCCGAGGGTGTAGGGGTGCCGGGCGTTGCCGAAGATCTGTTCCAGGGAGCCCGTCTCCACGATCCTGCCGGCGTACATCACCGCCACATGGTCGCAGACTTCCCCCACCACACCGAGGTCGTGGGTGATCATGATCATGGCGGTGGAAAACTCCTCCTTGAGGCTCCGCATGAGGTCCAGCACCTGGGCCTGGATGGTCACGTCCAGGGCTGTGGTGGGCTCGTCGGCGATGATGAGCCCGGGGTTGCAGGCCAGCGCCATGGCGATGACCACCCGCTGGCGCATGCCGCCGCTGAATTCATGGGGGTATTCCCGGTACCGCTGACCCGGGATCTGCACCTTTTCCAGCATCTCCATGGCCTTTTTCTCCGCCTCCGCCTCCGACAGATTCTGGTGGGCCACCAGGGCTTCGGAAATCTGGATTCCCACCGTCACCACGGGGTTCAGGGATGTCATGGGGTCCTGGAAGATCATGGAGATGTGGTTGCCCCGGATCTTCTTCATCTCCTTCTCCGAAAAGGAGAGGAGGTTTTTTCCGGCGAAATTGACGCTGCCGCTGGTGATGATGCCCGGAGGGGACGGGACAAGGCCCATGATCGACAGGGCGGTGGTGGTTTTCCCCGCGCCACTCTCCCCCACGAGGCCGAGGGTCCTGCCCGCTTCGAGGGAGAACTCCACGCCGTTCACGGCGGCCACCGTTCCTTCGTAGGTTTTGTAAATGACGTTCAGATCTGCTACTTCCAGCAAGGGACCATTCATGAAAAAACCTCCCGGCGGACTACTGGCGGAGCTTGGGATCCAGCGAATCCCGAAGCCCGTCGCCGAAAATGTTCAGGGCGAGCACCACCACGGAGATGGCCAGCCCCGGAAAAAAGGTGAGATAGGGAGCGTTCCGGAGGAACTGCCGTCCCGAGCTCAGCATGGAGCCCCACTCCGCCGTGGGGGGCTGGATGCCGAGGCCGAGGAAGGAGAGGGCCGCCGCCGAAAGGATGGCCTGGGCCACTCCCAGAGTGCTCTGCACGATGATGGGTGCCATGCAGTTGGGGAGGATGTTCTCCAGGATGATCCTGGCGTCGCTCGCTCCCACCGCCCTGGCCGCCTCCACGTACTCCTGCCCCCGGACGGTGAGGGCCGATGCCCGGACCACCCTGGCGTACCGGGGAAGCTGGCTGATCCCCACGGCGATCATGAGGTTCAGCAGACTCGTTCCCAGGGCGCCCACGATGGCAATGGCCAGGATGATCTGGGGTATGGCCAGGAGCACGTCCATGCACCGCATGATGAAATTGTCGAGCCGTCCGCCGTAGTAGCCGCCTATGGCCCCGAGGATGCCGCCGAACACGGCGCCGATTCCCACGGCGACGAAGCCGACATAGAGGGAGATCCTGCTGCCGTAGATGATCCGGCTCAGCATGTCCCGGCCGAAGTTATCCGTCCCCAGGGGGTGTTCCGACGACGGTCCCTGGAGGCGCATTTTGATGTTCGTCTGGTTCGGGTCGTAGGGGGCCAGGACGGGGGCGAGGACCGCCACCACCACCAGCAGGATGACCACCGACATTCCCACGACGGCGGCCTTGTTGCGCCGCAGGCGCCGCCAGACTTCCCACCAGGGGCTCCGGCGCTTCTCCCTTTCCTTCGTCTGGACGGAAGAGGGAGCAAACAGGGTACCGTTTCCGTTATTCATGACGTTATCCCCCTCTCCGTCATTTCGCCGCCCGGTACTGGGCCTTGATCCGCGGGTCCAGCACTGCGTAGAGCAGGTCAACCAGAAGGTTCACGATCCCCACGCAGAGGGCGAAGAACAGCACGCCCCCCTGCACCACAGGGTAGTCCTGGGCGCGGATGGCGTCCACGATAAGCCTCCCGAGGCCCGGAATGGAGAAGATGGTCTCGGTGATGACCACGCCGCCGAGCTGGTGGCCGAAATATATCCCCGCTATGGTCACCACGGGAATCAGCACGTTGCCGAGAATATGCCTGGTGAGCACCAGCCGGTCGGAAATGCCCTTTGCCCGGGCGGTGCGGACGTAGTCCTGGCGGATAACCTCGAGCATACTGGACCGGGTCATCCTGGCGATGACCGCCATGGTCTGGATTCCGAGGACGATGGTAGGCATGATGAGGTTCTTCCATGAATCGAAGCCCGACGAAGGAAGGACGGGAATGTAGATGGAGAGCAGCAGCATGAGCATCAGGCCGACCCAGAAATTCGGTATGGAAAAGCCCACCAGGGCGAAGAAACTGCATAAGGCGTCCACCCAGGTGTTTTGTTTCAATGCCGCCAGGATTCCCAGCGGCAGGCCAATGACGATGGCAAAGATCATGCCCAGCACCGCGAGAGTGAGGGTGGCGGGAAACCGTTCCATTATCTCGTCCACCACCGGGGCGTTGCTCTTTATGGACCGCCCGAGATCGCCCTTGAGGGCGTTGGTGAGAAAAATGCCGTACTGCACGTATAAAGGCTTGGTGAGTCCGAGCTGTTCCCTCAGGTTGGAAATTTCTTCCTGGGTGGCGCTCGGGCCGAGCATGACCTCGGCAGGGTCTCCCGGCGCCAGGTGGACAATGGAGAAGATCACCACCGAAACGCCCAGCAGCACCGGGATAAGGAACATGAGCCTCTTGAGAAAATAACGAAGCATGGATCCTGTCCTCCGAAAAATGAAGTCCGACGGACCGCGTTGTGGGGCGGCCCGCCGGCGTTCTGTCGATTGGGGTTACTCGGCGAGGGTGACGGAATACAGGGGGCTGATCATGTTGGGGTAGAGCTTGAACCCCTTGACCTTGCTCGTGGACGCTCCCAGCAGCTCCTGGCTGATCATGAAGACCAGGGGGCATTCCTCGACGATGAGTTCCTGGGCCTCGGCATATACTTTCTTCCTGGCTTCCTGGTCGAGAGTGGCGGTGCCTTTCTCGAGAAGGGCGTCGAGGGCTTCGTTCTTGTAGCGGAACCGGTTGGAGGAGCCGATGTTGGCCGAGTGGTAGACAGGGGTCAGTCCGCCGTCGGCGTCGCCCGTGCCGGTCCAGCCGAGCATGAAGCCGCCGCCGATGCCCTTGGCGGAGGTGGAGAGCAGGGCGCTCCACTCCATGAGCTCTATCTGGGCGCGGATGCCCACTTCGGCGAGGTAGGCCTGGATGAGCTCGGCGGCGCTGCGCCGCTCGGTCCGGTTGTCGGAGTAGATGGTCATGTCAAAGCCGTCGGCGTAGCCGGCCTTCTTCAGAAGCTCCCGGGCCTTCTCGGGGTTGTAGGCGTAGGCCTCCTTCCTCTCGGGGTCGAATCCCCAGATCACCGGGGAGAGGGGACCTCTGGAGGGAGCCGCGTAGCCGAAGTACACGGCGTCCACTATGCCCTGCTTGTCCACGGCATAGTTCATGGCCTGGCGAACGAGCTTGTCGCCCAGGGGCTTCACTTCCGTGTTCAGGCCCATGTACAGGGTGGACATGGCGGGAACCTTGTAAGTGAGGTACTTGTCGTTTTTTTCGATGTTCTCGAACTCCTGGTAGGGGAAGTTTCCGGGGATGACGTCGATGCCGCCGGATTCGAGCTCCACGAGACGGGTGGCGTCCTCGGGGATGCCCCGGTAGATCACCGTGTCAATGGCGGCAGCCCCCCGGAAGTAGTCGGGGTTCTTCACCAGGACCACCTTGTCGCCCCGGGACCAGCTCTCAAACTTGAAGGGCCCCGTGCCGACGGCGGCCTTGCTGCCGTAGTCCGCGCCCGCGGCCGCCACGGCCTTCTCGCAGAGAATGGAGGTCTCGTAGCGGGTCAGGCTCATGAGCATGGGGGCGAAGGGGCGCTTCGTGACGATCTTCACAGTATAATCGTCCACTGCTTCCACGGAGGCCACTTCCTTCAGGTGAGTGGCTCCGGGAGAGGCCGTCTTCGGGTCCCGGATCCTCTCGACGGTGTACTTCACGTCGGCGGCGGTGAAAGGCTCGCCGTTGTGGAACTTCACACCCTTGCGGAGGTGGAAGATCCACGTGAGGTCATCGGGGTTTTCCCACTTTTCTGCAAGGTCGGGAACGATCTCCATGTTCTCGTTCACCTGCACCAGGTTGCTGTAGATCTGGCGGATGACGTTCGCCGAGTAAATGTCGCTCACTTTGTGGGGGTCGAGGCTCGACACGTCGGCCACCTGGGCGAGCCGCAGTTCCGCCGCCATGGCGGGCAGGCAGAACGCCAGGGCAAGAACGAGGGCGAGTGCTGCTGTTCTGAACTTGTTCATTTCCTTTCCACTTCCTTTCTTTCCTCCGCTTGATTTGTCTATCGCCACCGGCCGGACCGCTCCGGCCGGGAAATTTCGCTCCTACGCCGGGGAGAGCAGCCTGAGTGCCGTGGGGGACGCCGAGGTGATCACTTCACACCCCCCGGACAGGACAATCACATCGTCCTCGATCCGGACGCCGCCGAGCCCTTCCACGTAGATGCCGGGCTCGATGGTCACCACCGCACCGGCAGGCAGCTTCTCCTCGTTCAGGCGGTTCACCACGGGCAGTTCATGAAGCTCCAGGCCGATGCCGTGCCCCGTGGAGTGGGTGAAATGAGCTCCCCAGCCCTTCGAGGCGATGTAGTCCCTGGCCGCGCTGTCCACGTCCCGCCCCGTCGCCGCGGACGATACCGCCGCCACGGCCCGCTTTCGGGCCTCCTCGACGATATGGTAGATCTCCACCAGTTTCGGGTCCGGTTCCCCGAGGCCCACCGTGCGGGTCATGTCGGAGACATAGCCGTCGAGAACGGCCCCGAAATCCATGGTGATGAAGTCGCCCCGTTGGAGCACCCGCTCCGAAAACACTCCGTGCGGTCTGGCTCCCCGGGGGCCCGAGGCCGTCACAAAATGCCCCTTGGCCATCTGCTGGGCTCCCCGTGTGCGTATTTCGTGCACCAGGTCGGCGGCGATTTCCGCCTCGGTGCGCCCCGGGCGAATGGCCGGGAGAAACGCCTCGAAGGCTTCGGCGGCTATCCGGGCGGAACGGCGCAGAACGTTCAGTTCCTCCTCATCCTTCACCGCCCTGATCCTCCGGACCAGCCCGGACGTGCCCACCACGGAAGAGGCGATCTTCCCGAGGGCACGCCCCCGTTCCAGGGTCAGCCTGTCGTCCTCCACGGCGAGCATTTTGACATCGAGCTCCCGGAGGGCCTGCCCCACGGCGGGCCACGGGTCCCGGTCCTCCATCGCCACAAGGGGAAAGAAGGATTCCTCCTCCGCCTGGAGGAAATACCGTGAGTCGGTGACGAGCCTGCCCCCGTTCCGGCCGAGCACGAGCACGGCGAAAGATCCGGTGAAGCCCGAAAAGTACTGAATTCCCGGCCGATTGTCCAGCTCGCTGCTGAAGACCATCAAAGCATCGGCGCCGATTTTCTCCAGCTCCTCCTGCAGGCGGGCAAGACGGCCGGAGAAACAGCGGTCTGTGGTGTCGGTCATTCTATCACCCCGTATTCTGCCATAGTCAAACACAATGTATTATACTAAATCGATAGTGTCTTAGGGAAGCTTTTTTTTCACGGCAATTCCTGGTTTTCTTCAGCTTTTCCGGAATTCCCGCTGCCGCCTTTTCTTCCGCCCGGCGGGATCCGAAGGGCTTCTTCAACTTTTTCCCTGTGCATGGCGGTAAAGGCACAGCCCGGTTCTTCTCCGCACTTCCGGCACTTCAGGTCATAGGCTGAGTTGAGGGTGCCGCACCGGGGACAGGAATAGTGTTCCCTTTTTTCAGCCATCCACTCCCTGTACCCCACCTCGCGGATTCTCTCCAGGTCCTCCCAGAGTTCGGCCCGGTGGGGACGCTCCGCCTGGAAGGCTTTCAGGGTGTCGCAGGGATATTCCGCGCATTCGCCGCAAAACTCTATCCCCCGCTCAGCGGCACACGGGGCCATTTCACAGGTCCGGCAGTACGGCCCCCTCTTCTCCGAACGGCATCCGTAGCAGCGCATCTCCTCCTCCGGCAGCTGAAAAAGCTTTGCCAGCGCCGTCAGCCGTGCCGGGTCTTCCGTCGTGGCGATGTAGAGGGAGCACGCCTCGCAATACAGTCCGCAAACGGCAGCAAGCTTCTTGTCCGGTTCTTTGGAGCTCAATCCGTCCTTCATGGTTTTCCTCCTTTTCCTTCCATGAAACAGTTTCGGCCTTCTTTTCCGCTGCAGCTCTCCGGATTTCCGGCAGGACAGCCTTTCAAAAAAGTTTCACGGAGTCCGCACCACGGCTTTCCCGATCACCGGAAGAAGGTCGTGGATGGTCTCCGCCTTTTCGGAAAAGGCCTCGAGGGCCTCGAAGCTCAGGGCCCACACGTCCATGGGTATGGCCGGGCGGATAAGGTCCTGCCCGAAGGGAGCCAGAAGGGAAACGCACCGCCCGGCCTCCTCCTCCCTTTCGAAGAGGAAGACCAGCCAGTTGATGCCGTCCTGGTCATGGCTGTCCAGGTCCATGTACCCCGGCAGGACCATACGGCGAAGAACCTCCAGGGCTAGGTGGAACCGGCCGGCGGTTCCAAGGAACCATTCAAGACTGCTCTTTTCTGGAGAAGGGGAATCCATGCAGAAAAAGCGGTCGGCGTTCAGCAGCCCCCACCGGTCGCCGGGCAGAGGGGCAAAGGAGGTATAGGCCTGGAAATCGTACCGGCTGAGGTAGAGCAGATCCGCCTCGAAGACGGCGGGAGCCTCGCCCAGGGTTTCAAACCAGCGGGCTGCCGCGTCGGCCGGCGGGGGTGCCGTTTTCCTGGCTGCCAGTCCCGTGACGGGCCAGTCGCTCCTCATCCGTTCCACCGCCGGGGAGGAAGGCCATTTCCATTCCAGCCCTCCGTCATGGGAGAACAGCAGGGCATCCTCCAGGTCCGGGACGGGAAAACGGGCTCCCGGTACGTACTCTTTCAGCCCCCACCGCTGGATATGCTTCCTGTCGAGCAGCAGCCGCAGCCGCGTCCGGAAGAGATGCTTCCCGAGGTCCAGGGCGGGGATTCCGGGTTCCGCGGGCAGGAAGCTTGCAGCGGCCTCCTCCCGGAAGGCCGTCCTTCCCGCGCCGGTCAGGACGCATATCTCTCCCTTTCTCTCGGCCAGGCCGTCCCGGACCATGTCCGACAGAAGCGCCGGGTCCTCTTCGGCCAATTTCACGAGCTTTTCCGTCCAGCAGGGGTTTTCCCCGTCAAACAACAGCAGAAGGCTTCCGTATTCCATGCTCTTTTCCTCCTCTCACACTGCGTGCAGTGTATCGTGCAGCGAGTGCCTCCGAAAGGCCAATGGTTTTCCTTGGTAGACCTATCCAGAAGCATATCCCCAAACCGCTGTTTCTTCCAGAGTTTTTTCAGACCGGCAATTGGGCCTTCAACGCCTCCATATCTTTTCACACGCTCCGGCTGTCAGCAGCCAAAATTGACAGAGGTCTTCAAATCTGATACTTTGCGCTCATTTCGTACTCCGTCGAGTACTTCCAGAAAAGGGGAGGAAGAAGGCAACATGAGATATTACGTCGTGGACGCGTTTGCGGAGAAGGTGTTCGAGGGAAACCCGGCCGGGGTCTGCGTTCTGGACAGCTGGCTGCCGGACGGGCTGATGCAGAATATCGCCATGGAAAACAACCTCTCCGAAACGGCCTTTACGGTGAAAGAGGGGGAGGCCTACAGGCTGCGGTGGTTCACCCCCGGCGGGGAGGTTGACCTGTGCGGCCATGCCACCCTGGCGACGGCCTACGTTCTGTCCAGCTTCGTGGAAACCGGTGCCGACCGCCTTCTTTTTGAGACCCTGAGCGGCCGGCTGACGGTCAGCCGAAGGGGAGACCTGTACGAACTCGATTTCCCCGCCTATACCCTGACCCCGGTACCGGTCACCGGGGCCATGGAAGAAGCCGCCGGCTTCCGCCCCACTGAGGCATGGATGGCCAGGGACCTGGTCTGCGTGCTTGAGGACGAGCGGCAGGTCCGGGAAGCAGCGCCGGATATGGCCAGGGTGACGGCACTGGACGGTCTTCTCCTCCACCTGACCGCCCGGGGAAAGGACTATGACTGCGTTACCCGCAGCTTCGCCCCGAAAATGAACGTGCAGGAGGACCCTGTCTGCGGCTCCGGACACTGTCACGTTGTTCCTCTCTGGAGCCGGAAGCTGGGAAAAAAGGAACTGGTCGCCCGCCAGGCGTCCCGCCGGGGCGGAACACTCTTCTGCAGGGACTGCGGCGAAAGGATCCTGCTGGCGGGCAGGGCCGTCCTCTACTCCGCCGGGGAAATTTACCCCGGAAATCAGGGCTGAAAAACGCAGCCCTCCTTCAGTTTCAGGCGGCCGGACCTCGTGTCCGGCCACCGCTGTATATTCTTTTCCTTCCAAAAAATCCCCTTCTTTGCTCCATTCAGAGAGAGATTCACTTTACCCTGTTTTTATTGAGCCTTTTCCATTGACAAGCTTGCTGAGTTATGAATATAATCAGGCTGCACTTATTTGGTAACCATGGTATACCAGAAACTCGCCCGGGAGGTTTCCTTTTCCCGAATGGATTTTCCCATGACAGGAGAGTGAGCACTATGACCTACAGAATGCGTCCGCCGCGGGATGTGGTTTCCGGAAAAGGAAGCCTGGAGCAGATAGGGGAGATCGTTTCTTCCTACGCTCCAACGTCCGTCGCCTTCCTCGTGGACGGAAACGTGCGGAAAAACGGCGGAGCGGACAGGCTTCTGGCGCTGCTGGCCGTTCAGGGGGCGGAACTCCACGTTTTCAGCGATCTGCCAGTGGAGCCCGAAACAGGCCAGGTGAAGGACCTTTTCGGAAAACTGAGCGGCCTCGGGGTGGACCTGGTGGTGGCCATGGGGGGCGGAAGCGTCCTCGACAGCGCCAAGATGGTGGCCGTGCTCCTCCGGAATCCGGCCTACCAGGACAACCTGCTGGACGCACAGCTCATCAGGGAACGGGGCGTTCCCCTGATCGCCATACCCACTTCGGCGGGAACGGGCTCCGAGGCGACCCCGAACTCCATCGTGGTGGTGCCGGAACAGAAGCTGAAAGTTGGGGTGGTCCATCCCTTCTTTATTCCCGACTGCGTTGT
The DNA here is from genome assembly GCF_004366815.1 of Aminivibrio pyruvatiphilus. Lineage (NCBI taxonomy): Bacteria > Thermotogati > Synergistota > Synergistia > Synergistales > Aminobacteriaceae > Aminivibrio > Aminivibrio pyruvatiphilus. Next base: position 198,914 of record NZ_SORI01000003.1, read on the forward strand.
CCTCGACCCCTCCGTCACGCTGACCCTTCCGCCGAACGTCACCGCCGCCACCGGCCTGGACGCCTTCTGCCACGCCATCGAATGCTTCATCTCGAAGAAACGGAATCCCTTCTCTGACCTGTATGCCCTGGAGGCCATCAGGCTCATCAGCCGCAGCCTGATGAAGGCCTATAGAGACGGATCGGATCTCCAGGCACGGGAAGACCTGCTTCTCGCTGCCTTCTACGGGGGCATGTGCATTGCCTCCTCCAGCACCGTGGCCGTCCACGCCCTCTCCTATCCCCTGGGCGGCCGGTACCGCATACCCCACGGCATCTCCAACGCCATACTCCTTCCCTGGGTCATGGAGTTCAACCGGGATACTGTGACGGACAGGTTCGCCGAAGTTGCCGCCGCCATGGGCATCCCTCCGGGAGCCGATGACGGGGAGACGTCCAAAAAGACCGTGGAGGGCATTTTCTCCCTGGTGCGTTCTCTGGGCATCCCCTCGGACCTCAGGGAACTGGGGGTCCGGAAAGAAGACCTGGACGAGATCGTCGCAGCGGCGATGAAGGTAACCCGCCTGCTCGACAACAACCCGAAGCCCGTCACGCCGGAGGACGCCCGGAACATCTACCTGAAACTGCTGCCGTAGAGGACCTTTGGGCCCTGTACAAGACCACATTGAATGGAGAGTAAGCCCATGATTGATATTCACGGAGTCATACCGGCACTGGTCACACCCATGAACCCGGACGAAAGCGTCAATGAAAAAGAGCTCCGGAACCAGATCCGCCGCCAGATAGCGGCGGGAGTCCACGGTCTCTTCGTCTTCGGGACGAACGGCGAGTTTTACGCCATGAGCGAGGCCGAAAAGCTCCGGGTGCTTGAAATCACCGTGGAAGAGAACAACGGGCGCCTTCCCGTCTATGCCGGAACGGGCTGCCCCGGAACGGCGGATACGGTGCACCTCTCCAGGGAGTGCGAAAAGATCGGCGCCGATGCCCTTTCGGTCATCACGCCCTATTTCGCCGCCCTCTCCCAGAAGGAGCTCATCACCCATTACGAAACCCTCGCCGGTTCGGTCTCCATTCCCGTGATTCTCTACAACATCCCCGCGCGCACCAACGTTTCCATGACGCCGGACACGGTGGGAAAGCTCTCGAAGATTCCCGGCATCGCCGGTGTGAAGGATTCCAGCGGCAATTTCGACACTATCCTCCAGTTTCTCGAGCACACTGCGGGCAGTGATTTCGCCGTCCTTTCGGGGAACGACTCCCTGCTCCTCTGGGCACTCCAGGCCGGAGGCAGGGGCGGCGTCTGCGGCATCGCCAACCTCTTCCCCCGGACCCTGGTGTCGGTGTACGAACTCTGGAAAAAAGGCGACTTCGCAGGGGCCAAAAAAGCCCAGGACTCCATCCGGGCCATACGGAACTGCTTCCGGCTCGGAAACCCCAACTCAATCGTCAAAATGGCGGCCAATCTCCTCGGCTACCCCGTGGGACCATGCCGGAAACCCTTCTGGAGCGAGGATCCGGCTGTGGCGGAAGAAATCGCCAGGGTGCTGAAAGAGCACTACGCGGGCACAGAATGAAGACAAGGGGGGTGAAATAACCGGACGACGGACGAAAGGCGCTCTTTCCGGCGGAAGAAGGTGCCGGGGAAAGCGGGGAAACCTGCCGGAAGACCGGGGCAGGGCGTAACCCGCCGGACACATCTTCGGTCCGCAGGCTTTCGGGGCAGTGAAAGCCCGGAACAGGGAAAACACACTATCACAGGAGGGAAACAGGTATGAAAATCTCGAGAAAAGTGATTGCGTTTCTTATGGTTCCCGCTCTTCTGCTTGCCTTCACCGGCGGAGCAGCCCTCGCCGCGCTTGACCAGCCGGTGAAACTGACCTTTGCCACCCAGAGCGTCGGGTCGGCCATGTACATGTACGCTTCCGCCATCGTCAACGTCTGGACCCCTGCCCTTCCCGCAGGCTCCCAGGTCGACGTGACCACCACATCCCCCGGCGGCGTTGGCGCCCCGGTCATCCTTGAAAAGGGTGCCTGCGACATCGTCCTCGGCAACTCCGCTCCCGCCAAGTGGGCCTACGAGAGCGGCATTCTCGGCAGCGAGCCCACGAAGAGCGTCCGGTCCATGGCCGGCGGGCTGGGCAAGGACTTCGTCAACGTCATGTTCACCAAGGAATTCGTTGACAGGACGGGCATCACCACCGTGGAAGAGGTTGTCGCCAAAAAGCACCCCGTCCGCATCGCCATCAAGGCCAACGGCTCCTTCGGCGAACTTGCCTGCAACAAGGTGCTCGAGGTTCTCGGCGTCGATTACGACACCGTAAAATCCTGGGGCGGCAGCGTGACCCAGACCGGAACCGCCGCCATCGTCAGCCTCCTGAAGGACGGCAAGGCGGACATGACCATCGACCACGTGGGCGCCGGCCAGTCCGCGACCACGGAACTCTGCCTGACCACCGACATGTTCTTCCCCGAGCTTTCCGCCGAAACCAGGGCGAAGATGAACGGCCAGGGCTTCGACAACATCGCCATCCCCGCCAACACCTGGAACGGACAGACGAAGGAGATCCAGTCCGTGGGATCCCCCCAGGTCGTGCTCGTCTCCGCGTCCGTTCCCGACGATGTGGTCTATGTTCTCACGAAGGCCCTCTGCGAAGGCAAGGAGAAGCTCGTCGAGGCCAACGCCACACTGGCCTCCTTCGATCCCGCCACGGCCCACGACATCCTGAAGACCGGCGCTCCGCTCCACCCCGGCGCAGAGAAGTACTACCGCGAAATGAACTACATGAAGTAAAGAAAGTTCCTTGCGGAGGAGCCGCCAGCGGAATTCCGGCTGCGGCTCCTTCTTTTCCGGGGCGGCGGCGCCCGCCCGGGAGAGCAGCAGAAAGAGCGGAACGCACGACAGGAGGAAACAGAAAATGTCAGAGTACACTCCGGCAAAAATGACGGCGAGACAGGGAATCATTATAGCGGTGAGTTTTATCTGGATTTCATTCCAGTTCTATCTTGCCATCTTCACCCCTCTTCACCCCATGCTTCAAAGCCCGGTACACCTGCTTCTTGCCCTTCTCGTGGTCTTCCTTTACCGGGAGGCGGAACAGGGAGGCAGCCTCGGAAAGATAGGGGACCTGGCCTTTTTTGCCGGAATCGCCTTCCTCTTCTACTACTTCATTTGGGAATCTCCCCGGCTGACGACCAGGGTCGCCTTCATCTCGGACGTACTGACCATCGACATCGTGGCCATGGCCGTCTGCGTCGTCGTCCTCATGGAGGCCGTCCGGCGGACCATGGGAAAGATCCTCTTCTTCTTTATCCTTTTCTTTATTTTTTACGCATGGTTCGGCCACCACTTCCCGTCCATCCTCCGGTACCGCGGAACGAACCTCGAAACCTTTACCGAACTCATGACCATGGGGCCTGACGGAATTCTTGGAACGCCGCTGTACACTTCCGCCAACAGCCTGTTCTACTTCATCGTCTTCGGGGTCTTCTTCTCCGCCTGCGGCGGCGGCCAGCTCCTTATCGACATCGGGCTGAAATTCTCCAACAAGAGTTCCGGCGGCCCCGCCAAGGCGGCCATCATTTCATCGAGCCTCATGGGAATGATCAGCGGCAGCGCCGTGGCCAACGTCTCCACCACCGGCGTCATGACCATACCGATGATGAAGAAGGTGGGCTACACTCCCGAGCAGGCCGGGGCCATCGAGGCCGTGGCATCCACGGGCGGGCAGATCATGCCCCCCATCATGGGCATCGGGGCCTTCATCATGGCGGAAATGCTGGGCGTCCCCTACAAGACGGTCGCCTTCTCGGCCATCATACCGGCCGTCGCCTACTACCTGTCCATTTTCCTGTTCGTCACCTTCATCGCCCAGAAACAGCGGGTAGCCAAGGCCTCCGCAGAAACGGCCATAGAGGTGGATGTGATCATTCCCCGGCTGTATATGCTTCTCCCGGCCATCATCCTCGTCTATTACATGGTGTCCGGCGCGTCGCTGATGCGCAGCGGCATGATGGGCATCTACGCCGCCATCGGGGTCAATGTCGTCAACCGGTTCGTCCTGGGCGGCAAATACTACGTCAGCCTGAAATCCCTCTTCGAGTCGGCCCTCCAGGGAGCCCGCCAGGCCGCAGACATCGCCATACCCACTGCCGCCTGCGGTATCATCATCGGCATCGTCATCCAGTCGGGCCTCGCCACGAAGCTGTCCACCATCATCGCCGGAGTGGGCGTGAGCAACCTGCTCATCGCCCTCCTGATCACCATGGGCGGCTGCATGCTCCTCGGCATGGCCCTGCCCACGGTGGCCGCCTACCTGGTGGCCAACATCCTCTTCGTCCCCACCCTCGCCGCCCTCAAGGTGCCCGCCCTTCCCGCGAACATGTTCGTCTTCTACTTCGGGATTATGGCCCAGATCACCCCGCCGGTCTGCCTGGCATCCTTCACCGCGGCGGGAATCGCCGGGGGCAACGCCTGGAAGACGGGATGGCTCGGCGCCCGGTACGCCCTCGTGGCCTTCCTGATCCCCTTCATCTTCGTCTACGATCCGGCGATCCTGCTCATGGGATCCGGTTTCGAAATAACCAAGGCCACGGCCGTGCTCTTCGTGGGAACCTTCCTCCTTGCCGCCGGCATGGCGGGGTACGTCATCATGCCCCTGAGAGCCTATGAGCGGGCCGCTCTCATTTCCGCCGCCGTACTGATGATCCTGCCGGAGAGAATGACCGACATCATCGGCATTTCGGTCGGGGCTGCCGTGATTCTCCTGTGCATCCTCAGACGACGGAAAGCGCTCACGGAGGCAAAACAATGAATACAAAAGACACCGCTGCGTTCGACGCCATCATCGCCGGCTCCGGCATCGCCGGCCTCATCGCCGCCTGCTCCCTCGTGGAGCGGGGCGCGGGCAGGATCGCCGTTCTTTCGCCGGGCTACGGGGGCGCCCCCTACATCGCCGCCTTCAACGCCGTCCTGCCGGACAGCCCCTCGGGAGACAGCCCGGAGCTGTACTGTTCGGACATGCTGGCGGCAGGCTACGGCTTGGGCAACAGGGAGCTCGTGGAAGCCCTGGGAGCCCTGACGGGCGAATGCGTGGCCCTCCTGGAGCGCTGGGGGGTATCCTTCGCCAGGCTGGAGGACGGCCGGTACCGGCTGCGACGGGCTTCGGGGTCGAGCTGCCCCAGGTCACTCTGCCGCACCGACATGCTCATCGGCGGTCACATCGTCAGCGTGCTGCGCCGGGAACTGGAAAAGAAAGGCGTCCTGTTTTTCGACAACACATCCTGCGTTCACCTGCTGGTCAGCGGCGGCCGCATCGCCGGAACGGCCTGCCTGACGGCAGGGGAGCCCCTGAAGACACTCCGGGCTCCTGTCGTCCTGGCGGCCTGGGGAGGCGTGGGCAACCTGTACGGCAAATCCACCTATCCCGCCGACATCGACGGGCGGACCCTCGCCATGGGCTTCGAGGCCGGGGCGTCCCTCATCGACCTGGAATTCGTCGAATTCGAACCCATGGTCTGCTACGGGCCTCCCGATGCCGTCGGGGAGCCCTGTCCCACCGCCATGCTTGGGGAAGGCGCATACCTTCTCAACAGCAGGGGGGAACGATTCCTGCTGAAAGTCCGCCCCCAGGGCGAGGCGGGGGCGCCGAAAAGTCTCATCAACAACGCCATCCGGGAAGAGCTGAAGGCCGGAAACGGCACTCCCCTCGGCGGAGTCTACGCTGACCTGCGCCATCTCGACCAGAAGGTGCTCGAGGCCTATCCCTGGTTCTACGAACGGGTGAAAAACGCCGGGCTCGACGTGAAGCACAGCCTCCTGGAGGTGGGCCCCATGGCCCACAGCCATTCGGGGGGCCTGGAAATCGACTCCCGGTGCAGAACAAACATTCCGGGCCTCTTCGCCGCGGGAGAGGCGGCGGGAGGCATGCACGGCGCCTGCCGCATGGCGGGCAACGCCGCCACACAGGCGGCGGTCTCCGGGCTGATGGCGGCGGTCTCCATGGCGGAGTTCCCCGCAAAGGACCTCCCCGGACTGCCGGAAATCCCCCGGTTCTCCGAAAACCAGTCCCTCCGGGCAGCCCTCCTTCCCCACATCAGGGAAACCGTGTCAAACTACGTGGAACGGGAGCGGGACGGCAACGGCCTGAAAAAAGCCCGGGCCGCCCTCGCGGAACTCCGTACCCGGGCCGCGGACGACACCTTCACGGAACAGTGCGCTCTTTCGGGCCTGCTGCTCGCAGAGGCGGCCCTCGCGAGGGAAGAGACCCGGGGCACCCACAACAGGACGGACTTCCCCGAACAGAGGGAGGAGTTCACCTGCTCCATCCGCCTGAAAAACGCAGACGGAAAAGTCTTCATGGAACATATCCGAAGATAGACTGAACAGGGAAGGGATCCTCCATGTGGAATCCTCGGGCCGCTCGGTCTATAATTTTCCGTGCGGAGAAGGAAATCATGGGAAAAGTTCGCCGGAAAAAACCTGCGAAGGAAACCGCAGAACGGGGCAGGGATCACGATGACTGACAGAAGACGAGCTCTGGCAAAGGAACTCTACGACCATCTGAATTCGGGGAAGATACAGGTGAACCCGGAGGGGAAACTCCCTTCAGAGCGAGACATGGCCTCAGCCCTGGGTGTCACGCGGCCCCTGCTGCGGCAGGCTATCGCCGTGCTCGAAGCCTTCGGGCTGCTGGAAATACGGGACCGCCAGGGAATTTTCATGCCCCGGCACGAACTGCCGGAGCTCATTTTTTCGGGTGACTGGCCGCCTTCCATGATGCTGGAGATCTTCCAGGTCCGCATGATGATCGAACCTGAAGCCGCGAGAATCGTGGCGGAAAACCGCACTCCGGAGGACCTGCGGAAAATCGGGGAGTCCGTGGCCCAGATGGCGGCCATCATCGAGTCAGGCAGGGACGACATGGAGTCACTCCTCTCCAAGTGGAACAGGATCTTCCACGCCCAGATCATGGCGGCGACCGGGAACCAGTTTCTCTGCCGCATCTACGAAACGGTCTCCCAGGCCTACGAGACGGCGAGCACATCCCTCATCTTTCGGCGGGAGGAACTCCGCTTCGACGAGATTTTCAGCGAGCACAGGCACATCCTGGACGCCATCAGGGAGAAGAACGGCGAAAGGGCCGCAGAACTTGTGCTCCACCACATCCAGGCCTCGGTGGAACGGGCTTCGGAAAGCCTTGTGAGCTCCGGGTTCAAGATCTGAAAGCACGAAAGCCTCTCCGGCATTGAACCGGGGAGGCTTTTTTCACTTGGGAAGCATTCGTCTGCATTCCCCTTCCCGGAGGAGCATCGATTCTGCTTACGCGCCGCCCCCGTCCTGCAGGGAGACAAAAGTCCCCCCGCACACCGCCGCCAGGTCACAGGGAGCTATTTCCATATCCAGCCCCCTTTTCCCCGCGCTGACGAAGATCGTCTCAAACCCTTCAGCCGAAACGTCGATGAACGTCCGGAGGCGCTTCTTCTGCCCGAGGGGGCTCACACCGCCGAGAACGTAGCCTGTGGACCGCTCCACGTCTGCCTGGGGTGCCATTTCGGCCTTCTTCGCCCCCGCCGCCTTCGCCGCAGCCTTCATACTGAGCATGGAATTCACCGGGATCACCGCCACGGCCAGCTCTCTGCCGTCAAGGCGTACCACCAGTGTCTTGAAGACCCTCTCAGGCGGAACGCCCAGCTTCTCCGCCGCCTCCATGCCGAAGGACGGCGCCGACGGGTCGTGGTCGTATTCATGCACCGTGAACGGCACGCCGGCCTTTTTCGCCGCAAGAATTCCCGGGGTCATTTCTTTCCCTCCCCTGTTCCGGATTCTGCTTTTCCCTCATCACATCCTGCCCCGTTGAGAATGCCGCCCCTCCGGCAGAACTGGCTCCTTTTGTTGTAGAGGGTATGATATCCGAAATGGAGGGAGCCGAAGACGGACAGACAGACCGCCGAGCAGTTGGCCACCATGATGGAAATCTGGTAGAGAATGGCCGTTGTGGGGAGGGTGCCCGAAAGGATCTGGCCCGTCATCATCCCCGGGAGGGAAACAATGCCCATGCCCACCATGGAGTTCAGCGTGGGAAGAATGGCCGTCTCCAGGGCCTGGTTCACGAAGGGCAGCAGGATGCTCTTCGGGCTCGCCCCGAAGTTGAGAAGGGCCTCCATCCTCTCCTTTCCCGCAGCCGTGCTCTCCCTGAAGGTCTTGACCCCCAGGTTCACCCCTGTCATGGCGTTCCCGAAGATCATGCCGCTCAGGGGAATCGCGTACTGGGGATTGAAAAGGCTCTGGTTCACCACGGCAGCGACGTAATATATCAGCACCGCAAAACCCGAAAAGGCCAGGGAAAGTCCGATGGAAAGCTTGAACCCCCGGTTGAGGTCCCGGTTTTTTGACAGCACCCTGTGGATCGCGAAAGACATCATGGCGGCCAGGTAGCCCACGGTCAACAGGGGATGGGGGTTCTCAAAAATGTAGGTCAGCACAAAACCGGCGAGGACAAGCTGTACCGTCATCCGGAGGCTTGCCGTCAGCAGCAGTTTTGTCTGGCTGATCCTGCTCCGTTTCATGAGTGCCAGCACCAGCAGCAGAAGAAGGTAGATGACCAGGAAACGCTGGATGCCTATGGCCGCGGCGCCGCTCATGATACCGCACCTCCCAGGTCCACGGTCCGTTCGGCGAATTGTTCCGTCAGGTGCCTGTCGTGGCTCACGACCAGGGCGGCGACGCCGTGGTTCCTGCAGTACTCAGTCAGGTTGGCCATCAATGCCTCCGCCGTGGTCCCGTCAAGGGCCGATGTGGGCTCATCCAGCAAAAACACCGCCGGGCGGAAGCTCAGCGCTATGGCCAAAAACACCCGCTGTTTCTCGCCGCCGGAAAGGGTGTCGCAGGGTGTGTCGAGGGGGAAGGGAACCCGGCAGGCGTCAAGGCACGCCTGCATGGATTCGCTGTCCGGAGGAACGGAATCCCTGTACTGGTGATACTGAAGAAAATTTGCCCTCACCGTGCCGGGGAAGAGGTAGGCCGACTGCCCGGCAAGGATGACCTCCCTCCGGAGAAGGAGGGGATCGATCTCAAGGATATCTTTGCCCCCATACAGCACCGTGCCGCCCGAAGGGGAAACGGTACCGTTCAGAAGCCGCAGAAAGGAGCTTTTCCCGCTCCCGCTGGGCCCCTGAAGAAAAATGATCTCTCCTGCGCACACTTCCATGTCAGGATAGGCGATCCTGTCCAGAAAGACGAGGGATGATGTGCGAAGAACTGCTTCCATGACTCCACCTGGCCTTCCTGCCTGTGTATCAGGCATTCTGGAATGGTATTATCTCATGTTGTCTGCCCATTCTGGACATATCCCCTTGAAAAAAGGACCGAAAACGACATCCCCAAAAAAACGGGGTTCCCCTGGTGTTTTTCCCATGGAACAGCTTGACAGGCAAAATTATCGGAGTATCCTTGTCTGCGTACTTATTTAGTAAATAAGTAATTTAGTAATTATCACAGGATTTCCGGGAGGGGAAACAATGAACATACCGACGACGCTGAAGCACAAGCCGGTCATCACCGTGGAGAACTACGAAAACGTGGACGGGCGGCAGGCCTACAATTCCGACGCCAAAGGGCTGTCCCTCGGGCTTGCCCAGTGGAACGACAGGGGAAAGGTGGAAATTTCCGCCAAAGTGTGGCGCTACACGGGGGAAAAATGGTCACGACAGTCGGAGGAGATGCCCCTCCACCGGGTGCTCGACCTGGCCATCCTGGTGTGCAAGGGAAAGCAGCACTTCCAGGAGGCGTACCGCCATCCGAAGCTCTATGACGAAAAGAACCCCCGCATCGACCGGGTGGGGCTCCAGGGGGACGCCATGACCGTGGAGATCTGCACGGGCAATCCCAGGATCGACGAGGATATACAGCTCTTTTCCCAGGCCCTCGGCCGGGACGACGAACTGCTGTCGGAGCGGCTTCACCTGCTGGCGGACCTGCTCCGCGACATGGGGTACGGCAGGGGCTGAAAGAAACCGGGAGCTACTCCGCCGCCCGGATGACCCCCTCCGCCCAGAAGGTGTCGAAGGTATTGGCCGCTCCGCCGTGCTCGATGATCCTGCCGCCGGCGATCCTGTCTATGTTGACCGCCGTGATCCGGATCTTCTTTCCCGTCGGCCTGATGCCGAGCCATTCCCCGCCGTGGGTGCCCTCCATCAGGACTTCCGAGATGACGAAATCGCCGTCCTGGTGCTGGCGGATCACCCGGATCCGGAAATCCGGGTAGGTCTTCCGGACATCCTCCAGATGCCGCCTCATCCCCTCCAGTCCGATGGGGATGTTCTCCTCGCCCGTTCTTAAGGTACAGTCGGGGTGGACATAGCGTTCCACCTCATCGACCCGGTTATTGGATGCGACCTGCTCGTAAAACTCTTTGACCATCGCCTTGCAGTCCACGAAAACCACCTCCGGTTTGACACGGGACCGACGAACCTTAAAGCCCGCCGGTGCGCAGCCGCCTTGGTAAAATGCCCGCCGGTTTCTCTTCCCTACCTGGAGCGGGCGAGTTCCGCTGTCACCTGCTCTTCGAGCTCCGGAGACCAGGGGAAATGGTAGCCCTCGTCCGGAATGACGGGGCGCCCCTCTTCCAGAACAAAGCTGACGATGTGGCGGCTGCCCTTTTCCGGGGACGGGAACTCCGTCTCCGTGGTCCGGAAATATTCCAGGACCTCCCCGGGGGCGTACCCTCCCTTGAAGGAGCGGATCACTTCCGCCGTAATCCTCCATCGGGCGTACCCGCCGAGGGTGCTCACCCGTTCCGATTCCCTGACCTCCAGGATGACCGTGACATCCGTTCCCCTGATATTTCCTGCGATGAGGGCGGGCAGAAAGTCACTCTCCAGCCCGTCGGAGGGAACACAGGCCATGAAGAGCCCAATACCCAGGCACATCAGAAGTATTCTCTTCCTGAAAAAACTCATCATTTCCACCTCCCGAACCGGAATCACTCAAAAGGGCAGCCCCTTCGCCAGTCCCTCAAATACTGCATCTTTTTCTTCCATGGTGCTATTCTACAATGAAGGGCAGTCTTCAGACCGCATATTCCCATTGAAATTGACCGGCCCGGCCTGCCGGCTGAGCGGATGCAGCCCTTCCCGTCCCTGGAGACACCAAACCTGTACAAAGGAGGTCCTTTCGTGCTGTTCGATGAGCTTGAAGCGATCAATTCCCGTCCTGAACCGTTCGGGTTCTATACTGCCCGGGATCTGTGGACCGACGGCCATATCTCGGAAAAAATGCTGTCATTCCACCTCGACGGAAATGTGGACGTCGCGTCCAGGAAGACGTCGTTCATCCGGAGGTCCGTGGAATGGATCACATCCCACTTCGGCTTGTCGGAGAAGTCTTCCGTCATCGACTTCGGATGCGGACCGGGCCTGTACACCCTGCCCTTTGCGGAGCGGGGGGCAAGGGTGACGGGCGTGGATTTCTCCGGACGGTCAATTCAATCCGCAGTCTCAGCCGCCGGAAAGAAAGGGCTTTCGATCGACTACGTGCTCTGCGACTACCTCGGATTCGAAACGGAGGAAAAATTCGACCTGATCCTGATGATCATGTGCGATTTCTGCGCCCTCAGTCCTCTGCAGCGGCGGACGATGCTGCGGAAATTTGCCGGCATGCTTGAACCGAAGGGACATGTGCTGTTCGATGTATACTCTCTTGAGACCTTCGACCGGAGGGAAGAAATCTCCCGCTTCGAACGGAACCTGATGAACGGCTTCTGGTCGGCGGAGGACTATTACGGCTTTCTGAACACCTTCAAGTACAGGGAGGAAAAAGTGCTGCTCGACAAGTACACGATCGTGGAATCCCGCCGGATACGGACCATATACAACTGGTTCCAGTGCTATTCTCCGGAAACCTTGGAAGCGGAGTGTGCCAGGAACGGGCTGAAGGTGACCGGGCTGTATTCCGACGTGGCGGGAACGCCCTTCGATCCCCGGTCAGCGGAATTCGCGGCCGTTGCAGAGCGTCTCTGAACCCGGTCAGGGAGAAGGTCCTCCTGAAAAAGCAACCCGGCGTGCTTCTCCGTCTTTAGAGAAACTCCAGGGGGCAGAAGTCCTTCAGGAAGGATTTCACCCCGTACTGCCCGAACGCCACCGTGTAGGTTTCCTCATCCTCCGATTCCACGACTCCCTCGCCGTATTTCGGGTGGCGGACTCTGACCGGAAGCCCTTCCGGAGACGGCGGCGAAGGCGAGCTGTCTTCCGCTCCCCCGAAGACGGTCCCCGCTCCGCCCTTTTCCCTGTTTTCCAGCAGCGTCCTGCAGTATGCCCGGATATCCCCCCGGCCCGGCCCGTCGTCGCCGCCTTCAAGCAGGCGGGACGGGATCATGGAGAGGAAGCCGCTCTTCCCTGGAAGAACCCGGACTTCGCCGGGGTCGGTGTAGCAGGAGAGTTCGAGGTAGTCCTTCGCCCGGGTGATGCCGACGAAAAAGAGCCGTTTTTCCTCCTCCCGCCCCTCCGGGGAATAGGTGTGGAGGGGGATGAGCCCCTCGTTGACCCCGATGATGAACACCACGGGAAACTCGAGACCCTTGCAGGCGTGGAGGGTCAGGAGCCGGACCGTATCTCCGCTCCCCTCTTCGCCACCGGGGGAGAAAAACTCCGTCCCGTACAGGGCCGAGGAGTTGAGAAACTCCGCTGCCTTTCCTGCGAAGCTCCCCTCCCTCTCCCTGCAGAAGGCGCCCAGTTTCTCCAGAAATGCCAGGACAAGCCTGCGGTTTTCCGGAAAGGAGGCCGACGTGGGGGACAGCCGGTGTTCCAGCCCGAAATACTCGTAAATTTCGAGGGGGCCCCGTCCCGTTCCGGCCCATTCCGGGAAGGAGCGGACCCTGTCATACAGCTCCGATTCAGCCCCGGCAGGATCTTTCGCCTCCGCGGGCGCCAGGCCGTCCCCGAAGCGGCCGTCGGTAAGGGCGGAGACCAGGCCGTTTCTGTCGGCCCCGTTCACCGAGGCGCTCAGCAGGCGGGCGAGCCACTGCAGCACGGGGATGTCCTTCAGGGTCTTCCGGACCGAGAGCGTGAAGGGAATCCCCTTCCGGCGGAAAACGGCCTGCAGGGGGCCCGACTGGCGCTGCATCCGGTAGAATACCGCCATGTCCCCCCACGGCATTCCCCCGTCATGAAGCTCCCGAATCCTGTCAGCCAGGTATTCCGCCTCGAGGAAGGGGTTGAAGTGGTTTCGGACCACGATCCCCGCCCCCCGCTCCCGGGTGCCTTCAAGGTCCGAAGAATCATGGAGGAAGCACCGGGCCGCCTCGAGGATGGTGGAGCTGGACCGGTAGTTGAGGGGAAGGGAAATTTCGGTCGCGCGGAACTCCCTGGCGAACCTGGAGAAGATGTCCCTGCTGCCACCCCTCCAGCTGTAGATCACCTGGTTGGGGTCGCCCACGGCGAAGAGCTTCGTCTCCTCCGACGCCAGGGCGCGGATGAATTCCATCTGGGCCCCGTCGCAGTCCTGGAACTCGTCCACGATGATCCACCGGGGGGACCACCCGCTTTCCCCCGCCAGCGCCGCGGCGTTCCGGATGAGGTCGTCGAAGTCCATGGCGTTCTGGAGCACTTTCTCCCGGGCGAGCAGCTCCACGAGCGCGGAGATGCCGTCTTCCCGCTTCATCCGGCCAAAGAGCGTCCTTCCGGCGGCGCAGGCTTCCAGGCGCTTCATCAGCCTGTTCCGGTACTTTATGGTCAGCCCGTGCTCCACCACCAGCCGTTCGGCAATCTCCAGCAGCCCGTCGGGGTCAAGGACCGAGAAGGACGGGGTGTAGCCCAGGGTCTCCACAGGAAGAATACGCTGGAGCATCCTCATGGCCACGCTGTGGAAGGTGCCGAACCAGGCGGTGCTCTCCAGGGCGGCGCCGGGAGCAGCCGCTGCCAGGCGGCTCCGTATCTCGTCCGCCGCCTTGTTCGTGAAGGTCAGCACCACCATGTCCTCCAGGGGAACCCCGTTCACCGTGTGCTCGTAGAGGGCCTTGCAGATAAGGACTGTGGTCTTGCCGCTGCCCACGCAGGCATTGACGAGGGTGGCCCGGCCCTGCTCGAGCACCGCCTGCCGCTGGTAGGGGTTCAGCCTCTCCAGGAGGGATCCGGCGGACGTCATGGCCCCTCACCGCCTCCCGCCGACAGCACATCCCCGGGAGGAGGAAGAGTCTCGAAAAGACTGCCGATCGCCCAGAGGACCACCCTCTTGTCCAGGTGGTAGTCTCCCACGCAGGCAGGACAGCCGCCCCTGCACGGGCATCCCCGGATCATCCGGTCCGCCCTGCGGAGAATGTCCCGCACCAGGGAGAACCCCTTGCGTGAGAACCCGAGGCCTCCGGCGTACATGTCGAAGACACACACGGACATTCTGCCCCCCTCGGGGCCGTCCCCGGCCAGGAGGGCGCTGCCCATGTCCTCCGGTGTGGCCATGGCGGCCATCATGGCGGCGTTCAGCAGGGCGAAGCTCAGCCCTTCGGCGTAGGTCTTCCGGAACTGGAATCCCGGCATCGGGGCAGGGGCCAGGGAGAGAAACAGCCGCCGCACCTCGCCGGGAAGGGCGATCCAGAATCCCTCCGTATCGAAGGATTTGCCCAGCGGGCGGTCGAGCATTTCCATGCCCAGGTTCTGGTGGTTGTGAAACTGCTGCCGCCGGAAGCCCACCGTGGTGTAGGCCACCCGCACGTCCCCGAGGCCGCAGAGGGTCCTGCCCAGGGGTTCGGTCTTCTCGTCCCTGATTTTGTGCACTTCGGTCATATCGCAGGAGACGGTATAGTAATTTCCCTCCGTGGGCCGGGCCAGGGCCTCGGTGTGGTTCAGGTCCAGGCTCTCCACCAGGTACTGGAGCCCCTCGTGGAGGTAGATGGCGCCCCGGTAGATCTCCCGGAAGGCCTGGAGCTCGTCCATCTCCGTGAGAAGGGATCCGTCGGCGGCGTTCTTGAGCTTGTACCGGGTCCTGTCCATGTTGCGCAGGCTGATGTCCCCCGCCGGGTAGGCCCCTCCGGACCAGAAGTACTTTCCCTGCTCCTTCCGGAGCTCCTTTCCGGGAAGGAGGACGGGCACGATCTCCCCGAGGTCCGGGAAAAGGGCCCCGTCGTCCGCGGAGAGGGGCAGCTCAGCCGCCGCGGCACGCACGTGGGCCACCTGGATGAAGAGGTTGTCCGGGTCCACCACCGCGCTTTCGCTTTCTCCCGAGAAGAGCCACTCCGGATCGATGGCGAGATACTGGTCCAGTGGCAGGTTGTCCAGCAGCAGGACCACCGACGCGCTCCTTCCCTTCCGCCCCGCCCGTCCGGCCTGCTGCCAGAAGGAAGCCCGGGTGCCGGGGAACCCCACGAGCACGGCCGTGTCGATCCGCCCGATGTCGATTCCCAGCTCCAGCACGTTGGTGGCCACGAGGCCCCGCAGCCTGCCCGACGCCATTTTCTCCTCGATGTCCCGCCGCTCCAGGGACCTGTATCCTCCCCGATAGCCGGAGACCAGGGAGGCCATGTCCCGCCCTCCGGACTCCGGGGCTGATTCCTTCAGCCTGTCCCGGACTTCCTTCAGGACGACCTCCACGGCGTTCCGGGATTTGCAGAAGGCCAGAAAGGGCGAGTTTTCCCGGACAAGCCGGGCGAGAAGCCCCGTGGCCTCCCGGGCCGGTGAGACGCGGAACTCCGTCCCCCGGGCGGTGGGGGGCTGCCAGAGGAAAAAGCGCTTTTCCGGCGACGGGGAGCCGTCCCGGGAGACATGGGAAAAGGGACGGCCGCAGATGTTCTCCGCGAGCTCCACGGGATTGGCTATGGTGGCGGAGCTGCACAGGAAGCGGGGCGAGGAGCCGTAGTACCCGCAGATCCGCCCGAGGCGCTTCATCACGTTGGCCAGATGGGAGCCGAAGGCCCCCCGGTAGGAATGAAGCTCGTCCACCACGATGTACTTCAGGTTGGCGAAGAAAAAGCTGAAGCCGTAGCTGCCGTGGTTCGGCAGAAAGGTGGCGTTGAGCATCTCGGGGTTGGTGAGGACGATGTTCGCGCTGCTCCGGATGCGGCCCCGCTCGGCGGAGGAGGTGTCCCCGTCGTAGATCCCCGCCTGGAGGCGGGACGGGCCGAAGAATTCCAGGAGAGGGACGAAGCTCCGGAACTGGTCGCTCGCCAGCGCCTTCGTGGGGTACAGGAAGATCGCCCTGGCCGCCGGGTTCGTCAGTATCTCCTGCAGGACGGGGAGCAGGAAGCCCAGGGTCTTGCCGCTGGCCGTGGAGGTGGTGACGATCACGTTTTCGCCGTCCACGGCCCGGTCGAACATCTCACCCTGGTGAGAATAAACCATGCTGATCCCGCTGCTCTCAAGGAAGGCGCGCAGTTCGGGCAGCATTCTGTCCGGGAAGGGAGTGTACACCGCTTCCCGCTTCGGGAATACCCGCTCGTGGACTATCTTTTTGTGAAACTCTTCCATGCCGGTCATGGAAACGCCCCCACCAGCCCGCCGGATATGGATCCTCCGGATATGCCGGAAGACGGAACGGGCCAGGAATCAATAATGGGACGTGGCCCTCCGGCTGTCAAGGAATGAATGGGGTCCCATGCTGGCTCTACTATTTCCGGGTCCGGAAACTCTAAAACTCCGCCAGCGCCCCCAGGATGGCCTTCCAGTCAAAGGTCCTGGCCAGGTCGAAAAGTTCGTCGTCACCGTTGATGGAATTCATGGTGAACACGATCATTTCCGGTGCGCTTCTGGAAAGGCTGTAGGGAGGCAGAAAGACATACAGCGTGGCCTCGGGGACTTTCCTCTCCGGAGAGACCCTGTAGACGATCTCCGCATAGCGGATCCCGTCGATGACCCCCTGACGCATCCGTTCCGACGAAACATCGAGCACAGTTTCCTCGAAATCGTCCTTTCCGTCAGGGTTTCCCGGCGTCTTGAGGGCCTGTACCACGAGGCTCCTGCCCTGGTGGTACTCTCTTGTGAAAACAGCGGCCCTGCCCTGTCCGGAATCGGGCGTCACGATGGGGACCATCTCCATACCTTCCCACCCGGGGAGATCCTTGAGAAGGTGACCCATCCTGTCCGTCATCGGGTCGGCACCCGAAGGAGAAACACAGAAAAGCAGCACTGCAGCGGCAAAAAACAGGAACAGCGTTTTTTTCATCTCGGCAGCCCCTTCCGGATATCTGAAATTCAGGAATTTCCTGTATTATATATGTCCATCCGGGACGCTTTTCAAACCTCCCGGAGCGTTTTTTCGTCTATCCGGAAAAAGGGCTGTTTTCCGGCATGGCCCGGGAATAGCCTGAAAGATGGCCGGCAAGGCGGAAAGCCTGTCCGGAAGAGGGTGATAGCATGTTTCTTCTCAAAAACAGAGAAAAAGCCCTGCGCAGATACGATTTCTTTCTCATTTTTCTGGCCGTCGCATCCGTGGGGCTGATCATCGCCGAGGAGAGGATGGACTTCACGGAAACCGAAGAAGGGATCTTCGGTTTCGTGGACACAGCTATATGGCTGATTTTCGTGGCAGACTACTTCACCCGGTTCTACCTCGCTGCGGATAAAAAGCACTACGTGAAAACCCACATCATCGAACTCATCGCCATACTGCCCTTTGACGCCCTGTTCAAGGGGCTCCGGTCGCTGCGGATCTTCAGGATGCTCCGCTCGACCCGTGCGCTCAGAGCCCTTAGACTTCTCCGGCTCGCCGCCTACTTCGGCAGGGCCCACCGGTACGCCTCCCGGTTCCTGAGGCAGCACAATTTCCAGTACGTCCTCTTTTTCACGGTGCTCACGATCCTCATCGGTGCCGCGGCGGTCCGCTACTTCGAGCAGATGGGCTTTTACGACGCCCTCTGGTGGGCCTTCGTGACGGCGACCACCGTGGGGTACGGCGACATCTCGCCCTCCACGGCAGGGGGAAGGATTGTGGCGATCATGCTGATGCTGGTGGGGATCGGCTTCATCAGCACCCTCACCGGGACCATCGCGTCCTTTTTCGTCGCTCCCGCCCCGGAGCCGGAGGCGAAACCGAGAAATGAATTCCTGTCGCTGGCCCTGCGGAGGCTGGAAGACTTCCAGAACCTCAGCCCGGAGGAAGTCCGGGAGATCTGTGCCGTCCTCCAGGGGCTCAAGGAAAAACAGTAACCCTTCTTTTTCCGGCCGAGGTCATGCCTCCCCGGCGGACACTCCTCCGGAAACAGGAAGGGCGGCGCCGTTCCTTTTCAGGATGAAGTCCAGCCCCTCCGGAGAATAGTTGAGCACCAGCTCCGGGGGAAAATCCATCTCCCGGAGAAGGGCTCTGCATCGGCTCATCTCCCCCACGTCGTACCAGATGTGGGCGTCGCTTCCCAGCACTACTGGCACGTCGAACCGGCAGCAGTACTCCAGCATGGTGCGAGCGTTCCTTACGCCGTTCTGCCGGCCCGAGCCCGGGCAGAAGCTGGAATTGTTGACCTCGAGGGCCACCTTCTCCCGCTTTGCGGCCAGGACCAGCTCTTCGTAGTCGAGGGGGTAGCGGTCATCGTCCGGGTGGCCGATGATCTTCACGTACGGGTTCGCCATGGCTCCGGCCAGGGCCCGTGTATTCTGCTCCGTGGTCCCGAAGGGGATGCAGGGCGGGTGGAGGCTGGCGATGACATATTCCAGCCTGCCCAGGATGTCCTCCTCCACGTCGAGGGTGCCGTCATAGTCCATAATGTTCGCCTCGATGCCCTTCACGATCCTGATCCCCAGGAGGGATTCCCGGATCACCTTGTAGTTCCCGAAATGAAAGGAATGGCAGGTGCCGGGCATGGCGGGGGCGTGGTCGGAAATGCCGAGGGCGGTGAGGCCTCGTTCCGCGGCGGCCTCGATGTTTTCCTTCAGCGAGCTGTAGGCGTGCCCGCTGGCGATGGTGTGGGTGTGCAGGTCAAATAGAGGTTTCATTGGTTCTCCTTGAGTTTTTTTCCTTAATAATTGTTCAGATTTCATACAGTTCTTTCGTTCTTTTGTACACCAGGGACGGCCCCCTGTCCAGACCGAGCCCTGCACAAAAAGAACAAAAGGGCGAAGTGAAAGAGGAATACAAAACCCACAGTATTTCCGTCGGAGGGAGGAGTGTTGCCGCTGCCTGCGGATTTGGGAAAAAACGGGGATGATTTTTTCCGCCCTTTGAGCCACAATAGACCAAAATGAAACACCACGGGAGGAGTGAAACCATGCTGTACGTGCGGGAAACGATCGTCGGCCCCATGGCCATCGGAAGCGACGGAGAATTCATCACCCACCTCTACCTGCCGAAAAACACGGCGGAACTGGTCGGTTTCGGCAAAAAGGAGCCCCCCGTTGTGAAGGAGGCCTTCCGGCAGCTGGAGCTCTATCTGGCCGGAAAACTGAAGAAGTTTGACCTTCCTCTGAAGGCCGAGGGGACCCCTTTCATGAAAAGGGTGTGGAAAAAGCTCGTGGAGGTCCCCTACGGGAAAACGGCGAGCTACAAGGATCTCGCCATCGCCTCGGGAAACCCGAAGGCTGTCAGGGCCGTGGGGATGGCCAACGCCCGGAATCCCATCGCCATTTTCATTCCCTGCCACCGGATCATCGGGGCCGACGGAAAGCTCGTGGGATACGGCGGCGGGCTGGAATTGAAAACGTGGCTCCTCGACATGGAGGCTTCCCACTCCCTGGAGGAGCTCCCCGGCCGGTGAACCGGAGGCGCCCATGATCGTCAGCGCCAGCAGGCGGACGGACATCCCGGCTTTCTATGTCCTGTGGCTGGAGCGCCGCCTGGAGGAAGGCTTCGTTCTCGTCCGGAACCCCCGGAACCCGGCGCAGGTGAGAAGAATATCCCTCGCCCCTGTTGATGTGGACTGTTTCGTCTTCTGGACGAAGGATGCCCGTCCCCTGTCCGGCCTTCTGGACAGGCTGGACGGGGCAGGGTATCCCTATTATTTCCAGTGGACCGTCACCCCGTACGGTTCCGGTCTGGAGCCGGGGATCGCCCCGAAGGAGGAGATTCTCGCCGCCTTCCGGACCCTGGCCGGAAGGCTCGGGCCCCATAGGGTCGTCTGGCGGTACGACCCGGTGATCGTCTCGGAGGAATACCCGGCGGAACGGCACAAAGAGGAATTCGCCCGGATGTGCGCCTTTCTCGAGGGCAGCACAGAGCGATGCGTCCTGAGCTTCGTGGACATTTACCGCAGGAACCGGGGCAGGGGTTTGCGGGAAGCATCGCCGGAGATCATGCACAGTCTGGTCCGCTCCTTTGCCGAAAGCGCCGCCGGAAGAGGGATTTCCCTTCAAACCTGCTGCGAGGCGGAAGATTTCAGCGGGGAGGGTGTCCCCCGGGGAGCCTGCATCGACAGAATCCTGGCAGAGAAGCTCGCCGGGCGCCCTCTTGACGCCGGAAAGGACAGGAACCAGCGCCTCCTGTGCGGATGTGCCGCAAGCGCCGATATCGGAGCCTACGACACCTGTCCGGCGGGGTGCCTCTACTGCTACGCCGTCCGGGATCACCGGACAGCCGCAGCGAACCGCGCCCGCCACGACCCGGCCTCCCCCTTTCTCGTTCCCTGGTAAAAAAAAGCGGCCCCGAAGGGCCGCTGCATCACGAACTGCCGGTATTACGCCCTCAGGATCACCCGGTCCATTCCCGTCCGGAGAGCTTTCCTGTTCATCTCGAGCAGCTCGGGCCGCTTGCCGAGTTTTTCCTCGATGGCGTCCAGCATCTCCTGTTCCGACAGGGCCCCGCTCAGTTGGATATAGGCTCCGATGACCACGATGTTGGCCACCTTGGGTGACCCGATCTCGAGGGCGATGGCGTCCGCCCCTATCTCCGCAACCCGGACATCGGTCCGCTTCCCCTCCCACCGGCAGAGGGAACTGTTGAGCAGAACGATGCCCCCCGGCCGGACGGAGCCGACAAACTTCTCGAGAGACGGCTGGTTCATGGCGATGAGGGTATCCACGTACCGCGACACGGGAGCGCCGATCTCGCCGTCGGAAATGGTGACGGAGCAGTTCGCCGTTCCTCCCCTCTGTTCAGGCCCGTATTTCGGCAGAAACAGTGCGTTCCGCCCCGCCTTGCAGGAGGCATACCCCAGCATCTGCCCGATGACCATGACACCCTGTCCGCCGAACCCCGCCACGGTGATCTTCTTTTCCATGATCATGCCTCCCCGTCCCGGAACACGCCCAGGGGAAAGACCTTCAGAGTGTTCTCCCGCATCCAGTCCAGACACTCCAGAGCCGGCATCCCCCAGTTCGTGGGGCAGTTCGAGAGCAGCTCCACGAAGGTGAAGCCTTTCCCGGCCATCTGCATCCCGAAGGCCTTCCGGATGCCCTTCTTCGCCTTCAGGATGTTCGCCGGGCAGTCAAGGGCGAAGCGGGCGATGTACTTCGGGGCCTCGAGCTGGGAAAGGATTTCGCACATCTTCATGGGGTACCCCGACTCGGCGGGGTTTCTTCCCAGGGGGGCGGTAGTAGCCTTCTGCCCCACGAGGGTGGTGGGCGCCATCTGGCCTCCCGTCATGCCGTAGGTGCTGTTGTTGATGAAGATGACGGTAAAGTTCTCTCCCCGGTTGGCGGCGTGCATGATCTCCGCCATGCCGATGGCGGCCAGGTCGCCGTCGCCCTGGTAGGAGAAGACGAGCTTCCCGGGGGCCGCCCGCTTCGCGCCCGTGGCCACGGCGGGAGTCCGGCCGTGGGGAGAGACCACCACGTCGGTGTTGAAGTGGAACATGCCCAGGGTGCCGCACCCCACGGCCAGGACGGCCACGGTGTTCGTCCTCTGGCCCATCTCGTCCAGCAGCTCGGCGATGAGGCGGGTGGCCACGCCGTGAAGGCAGCCGGGGCAATAGGCCAGCCCCCGGTCGGTGAGGGATTTCGGCCGCTCGTATATCTTCTGCATGTCAGCGCGCCTCCTTTGCGATGGCCTGTTCCACGGCTTCGGCGATTTCCTCGTTGGTGAGGATGACCCCGCCGGACCGGCCGCAGGAATGGACCGGGATGGCGTCCGCCACCGCCAGGCGGATATCGTCCATCATCTGGACGGGGAGGGTCATCTCCGTGTCCAGCAGGAACTTCACCCTGCTCCTGTCGAGCCTCTTCAGGTGCTCCACCGGGAAGGGGTACAGGGAAACGGGACGGATCATGCCCGCCCGGATGCCCCTGCCCCGGAGCTCGCCGATGGCGGTCCTGGCGGCCCGGGCTGCGGTGCCGTAGGCCACGATCACGTACTCTGCGTCGTCGAGAAGGTATTCCTCGGCGAGGACTTCCTTTTCCTTCCACTCTTCGTACATTTCCCCGGCGCGGATGTTGAGGAGCTCCTGGTACTCCGGCTCCAGCAGGCAGGAGGTCACCACGTTCACGCCGACACCCGAGGGATTGAAGTACTTCGCTCCCCAGCCGGTGTAGGAGAAGGTCACCGGCTCCTTCGCCTCCGGAAGAGTCACGGGCTCCATCATGGAGCCGATCCAGCCGTCCATGAGCACCATCACCGGGTTCCGGTACTGCACCGCAAGATCGAAGGCTTTATAGGTGAGGTCGATGGCCTCCTGCACAGTGGAAGGAGCCAGGACAATCACCCGGAAGCCGCCATGGCCCAGGGCCTTCGTGGCATGGAGGTAATCCGACTGGGCTGCCTGGATGGCCCCGAGCCCGGGACCTCCCCGCATGACGTTCACGACCACCGCAGGCAGACAGGCGCCGGCGAGGGTGGAGATTCCCTCGGCCTTCAGACTGATCCCCGGGCCCGAGGAAGAGGTCATGGCAAGGGTCCCCATGGCCGCCGCCCCGTAGACCATGCAGACGGAAGCCGTCTCGCTCTCCCCCTGCAGGAAGACGCCGCCCACGGAGGGCATCCGCCGTGCCATGTACTCCGGTATCTCGTTCTGGGGCGTTATGGGATACCCGGCGAAAAACCGGCACCCCGCCAGGATTGCCGCTTCCGCGACAGCCTCGTTTCCTTTCAGGAACTGTCTTTCCATGATCCCTTCCTTTCCCGCGGGAACCAAGCCGGATCCCGCGATTTCCTCTATTTCTTCAGGGATATGACATGCAGGGGGCACACGGCGATGCAGAGGCCGCAGAGGACGCACTTCTCGGGATGGACCACGATTACAGGCCTGCACCCGCAGGCGTTTTCCCCCTCCCGGACCTCCATCACGCCCCTCTTGCAGACATCCATGCACAGGCCGCAGCCCCTGCACTTTTCCGGGTCCAGGAGGATGTGTACCGGCGGCTTTTTCATCCTGCCGACAGCCGGAGGGCAAGCCCCTCCACGGGACAGTCCGCCCACTCCGATGCTGCCTCCAGGAGGGGGGCCCGGACGGTAAGAAAGGCGAGGGAAAGGCCGTTCCTCTCCAGGATTTCCAGCAGGCGGCCGTGCCCCTTCTTCACATCCTCGAGGGTCGTCTCCCCGCCGAGGTTGGGATTGCTTACGATGCAGGGGGACGAAAGGCGGGCGGCGGCGGTGATGGCCGAAAGATCCCCGAGGAAGCACCTCTCGTCGGAGAAGGGGCGGTAGACGTTGACCACGTAGAGCGCCCGGGTGAGCCCCCCCGCGTCGGGGAGGCACTGCCCCAGGGATCGGGCACCGCTCACGCTGCCCCCCATGTCGAGAAAGCAGCGGACCCCTTCGTCCCGCAGATATTCGCTGACGCCGTCGGGCGGCACGGGCGAGTCGAGAAACTCGAGGCCCGAATGGAAGACCGCCCCGCTGCGCTCCACGGCATCCCTGGCCTCCCGGGAGCGGAAGAGGGGCTTGGTCTGGTCCATGTCGAAGAAATGGACAGGCGCCCCCCCGCCGCAGGCGGCCCGGATCGCCAGGTTCAGGGCAATCTCCGACTTGCCGCTGCCGGAGGGGCCGAGAAACACATAATTCTTTGCCTGCAGGCCCCGAAAGCTGCACACTTCGCCGGAATCCGTCACGTGTCCATCCCTTCGAGAAATTTCACCAGCAGACCGTTGAAGCGGTCCGGCTGTTCCATCATGAGGAAGTGGCCCGTGTCGGTCCATTCCACGTAGGTCAGGTCCGGAAAGGTCTCCCGGAGTTTCTGCTCCGTCTCCGCCGGAAGCTCGGGAATTTTGGAGTACACCGCCAGGGAAGGCACGCTGAAGCTGCGGCGCACCCAGTTCTCCCGCCGGATGAATTCGGCCATGGAACTGTTCGCCGCGTATGGGTCCGCCGATGCCATGACCCCGGTGATCTCTTTTCTCAGGTCTTCGGGGGTTCTGCCGTAGAAGGTGGCGTTGATGAACCAGAGGACGAGGTTCTCCCGGTCCGGGCCCGCCAGCCCGTCGGAAAGGCCCTTCATCTCCGCCTCCCATGGCGGGACCGCCCCCGGGTCGTCGGGAAGCCAGAAGAAGGCCCCGTCCGCGTTGCAGACGCCCCGGGCCTCGCCGGGGTAGTCGGCGAGGAACTGCACGGCCACCCCGTAGCCCATGCTGTGCCCGGCGAGCACCGGCCGCTTCACCCCGGCATGGTCGATCACCGCCTTCACGGCCCGGGCGAAGAACTGCAGGGTATAGGGCCTGTCATGGGGCTTATCGCTTTGCCCGAAGCCGGGAAGATCCAGGGCGATCACCCGGTACCGGTCCCGCAGGACGGAGGTCTGGAAACGCCAGAAGTCCCCCGTGCAGGCCCAGCCGTGGATGAAGACCACCGGCAGGGCGTCCCCGGCGCCTTCGTCCAGGTAGCTCACCTCGACGCCGTCGAAGGAGGCCGTCCGCAGGCGCTTCTCCGGTTCAGCCGCCGTAGGGACGGTTGCCGTCAGCACGATCAGGGCGGCACAGAACAGCCACGCCAGTTTCTTCATTGTCCGGATCATTGATACCAGCCTCCGCGATTAAAAGGTTTTTTTCCGGGTCTTGAACGCCCCTATTCTACATCCGCCAGAGAAAGAAGGGGGAACTTCACCCTCTCATTCCCCCGGAAGGGGCTATTTCATGTCGTGCAGTATCTGGGCCGAGGCATGGACCGCCTTCTGCAGGAGGTCCAGGCGGAAGTTCTCGTTCGGGGCGTGGCCCCCGCTGTCCTGGTTGGCGTAGGGAATTCCCAGGGCGGGAACGCCGAGAATATCGGTCCACACGTAGCTCGGCAGGCTTCCTCCCAGCCCGAGGGAGAGAGCGACCTTGTCGGTGTACACTTTTTCCAGGGCTGAAACCACCGTTCTGCACACCGGAAGATCGCCGTCGGTCTTCGACGGGTGCATGAAGCCGTGCACCGTCACCCGCGCATCGGGGGCATGGCGGGCGACATGCCGCCTGATTTTTTCCGCGATGTCAAGGGGGTTCTGGTCCACCACGAGCCGGGCGTCCATCTTCACCGAGGCTTTCGCCGGATTGATGGTCTTGGAGCCCTTCCCCTGGTAGCCGCAGGTAATCCCGTTGATGGTGAGCGTGGGCAGGAGGTTGAGCTTCGTGTAGTACCCGTTCTTGTCGAGGCCGAAGGAGGGCACGCCGTAGAGGTTTTTGAGGTTCTCTCTGTCGAAGGGCAGCCCGGCGATGATCTCCATGTCTTTTTCCGTTGGCGTCCGGACCCCGTCCATGAATCCTTCGATCAGGATGCTGCCCTGCTCGTCCTTCATGGTCCGGAGGAGGCGCAGAAGCTCCCACCCGGCGTTGGGTATGATATCCCCGCCGCGGCCGGAATGGCAGTCGAACCGGGCCGTTTCCATCTCGATCTCGAAGTTCAGCACCCCCCTGCACCCAAGGCAGACGTTGAGCACGTCCCCTGAAAGCATGGGACCGTCCACGGCGAGGGCGATGTCGCAGGCCAGCCTCTCCCGGTTCTGTTCCACGAAGGGGGCAAGGCTGGTGCTCCCCGACTCTTCCTCCCCCTCGAAGACAAACTTCACGCTGCAGGGAATGTCCGTCCCCGTCTCCCGGAAGGCCCGAACAGCCAGGATGTGGGCCATGAGCTGTCCCTTGTTGTCCGCAATTCCCCGGGCGTACAGCCTGCCGTCCCTGACGGCGGGCTCGAAGGGCCGGGACTCCCAGAGCTCCAGGGGCTCCGGAGGCTGAACGTCATAATGGCCGTAGAAAAGGACGGTCTTCCCATCCTTCCGGCCCGACGGGATCTCGCCGTACACCACGGGATTGCCTCCGGTTTCCAGGATTTCCGTCCTGATCCCGGCGGAGGTCATCATGTCCGCGAGAAGCCGGGCGCACTCCCGCACCCCTTCCCCGGTGGCGCTGATGGAAGGCTGCCGGACCAAATCCCCCACCGCCGACAGATAGTCTTTAAAGTGCTCATCAATATGCCTGTGCACGTGCTCCATTCTCTCGTTCCCCTTTCCCGGCGAATGCCATGTGGACCTATTCTATTGCATCCCCGCCTGAGATGTCCAAACCTTCCATTCCATCCGGCAGGGGAAAGGCCGAAAATTCCCCCGAAAGCTATCATTTCAACGGAATGGTCATGATATAATTCAGACAATACCCTCTCCCCCGGGAGAATTCCATCTGGGAGGCTTTCCTTTGAACGAAAAAACTTATTCCGTGCTTGTCTGCGACGACTCCGCGGTGATCCGGAAAACGCTCAGGTTCATTCTGGAAGAGTGGGGCGTTAAAAACATATTCGAGGCCAGGGACGGCAGTGAGTCCGTGGAACTTTACCGGGAACACCACCCCGATCTCGTGTTCATGGATATCGTGATGCCTGAAAAATCCGGCCTTGATGCCCTGGTGGAAATCCGGGAAGAGGATCCTTCGGCCCGGGTCGTCATGGCGTCGTCGACGGGGACGAAGAAAAACCTCATGACAGCCATCGATGCGGGAGCCTTCGATTTCATCCAGAAACCCTTCGAGAAGGACGTCATCCACACGCTCCTCCGCAGAATACTGAAAGGGGAGCTTGAATAATGTTCTCCCGTCATTTCGGCCAGTTTCTCCTCCAGGAGGGCATCGTCACTCCGCAGACTCTTTCCCGGGCGCTCGCCAGGCTGAGCGATGTCCGCCCTCTGGTGGGAATTCTCGCCCTGGCCAGGGACTTCATGACCCCGGCCCAGGTGAGGGAAGTCAACAGGATCCAGAAACGGGAGGACAAGCGATTCGGCCAGATCGCCATCGAGAAGGGCTACCTCACGGCGGAAAAACTCGAAGAACTTCTTTCGGCCCAGAAAAACGAACACGTCCTCCTGGGGCAGATACTCGTGGAGGACCGGATTCTCTCCCATGAGGGACTGGTCAGGGCTCTCGAACTGTACAGGGAAAAATCGGGCCTTTCTCCGGAAGGGTACGAAGCCATGACAGGGGGCGACACCGACAGGGCCGTGGCCTCGGTCCTCGCGGGACAGCCCGGCGGAAAAAACTCCCTCGTCAGGGCCTGGGCGGAACTCTTCGTCAGGAACGTCATCCGCTTCGTGGACCCCGCCGCAGCCCTCGATCCTCTGGCCGAGAAAGGAAACGGAGAGCTCATCACCTTTCTGCAGCCCATGAAGGGCGACCGTGAACTTGCCGTTTTCATCTCCGCGGAGAAAAACGTCCTGGCCGACCTGGCCCGGAGATTCTCCGACCTCGCTTCCGGCTCGTACGATGAAATGGCCCGGGCGGCAGTGGAAGAATTTCTCAACGTGAGCAACGGCCTCTTTACCGTCAACTGCTCCGACAGGGGCATTGAGCTCGATCTCCTTCCCCAGGAAGAAGTTCCCCGCGACGACCCCCGCCTCCGGAAAAAACCGGACGGCCTGCTGCCCCTGCTTCTGCCCGAAGGGATCCTCTGGGCAGGGATTCTCTGCTGATCCCGGAAGAGAACACTGAAGG
The DNA here is from genome assembly GCF_004366815.1 of Aminivibrio pyruvatiphilus. Taxonomy (NCBI): domain Bacteria; kingdom Thermotogati; phylum Synergistota; class Synergistia; order Synergistales; family Aminobacteriaceae; genus Aminivibrio; species Aminivibrio pyruvatiphilus. The sequence goes on from NZ_SORI01000003.1 coordinate 226,633, forward strand.
GGCGCCACGGAACGAGCCGGAGGCGCCCCTGAATGTTTGCCTGAACATTTCCCCTTGACAAATCTCCCCGGAAGACTAGAATAGTCCACCAATACCACCCTGCGGAACATCGCAAAGAAAGGAGACGGCCCTATGACGAAGCTGACGGTTTTCACGAACAGCCATTTCAACGGCGGATTTTTCCAGTTCGCGTTTACCGGCGGCCTGTGGCTTTATTGCGCCACCGGCCCGGCTTTCCGTAGAGATCCGTCTTCGGCCTCTTCGTATCCGCACTCCCCGGGAGCAACCCAGGCCTAGGGAAGCACCGGAACAAGAAAAGGAACAGTCGCCGGAACCGGGTTTCTACACCCCGGTTCCGGCGTTTTTTATGGGAACGCATACTGAAAGGGGGCAGGAAGAATCATGATAGTGGTCGAAATGGCGCAGAACAGTACGGGAATTGACCTGGAGCGGGTGCGCGAATCAGTGGAACGGAGCGGAAAGAGCTGCCGGGTCGTGTCCGGGAGAGAGGCATCCTATATCGTGGCGTCCGACGGAACGGACACATCAGGCGTCAGCGCCCTTCCCGGAGTCCGGAAAGTGAATGCCGTTTCCTGCTGCTACCCCCTCGCAAGCCGTGCAGTGCGTCCCGGGTCCAGGCCGGTGGAGATCGCCCCCGGCGTGGTTCTCGGAGAGGGTGATCCCGTTGTCATGGCCGGTCCCTGCGCCGTCGAAAGCAGGGATCAGCTTCTGGAAACGGCCCTGGCCGTCAGGAAGGCGGGAGCCCGCATCCTCCGCGGCGGGGCCTTCAAACCCCGGTCCCACCCCTACGCTTTCCAGGGGCTCGGAAGCGAGGGGATCGCCCTCCTGAAGGAAGCCCGGAAAGCCTCCGGGCTCCCCGTGATCACCGAAGTGATGTCCCCCGAGGAGGCGGAATGGGTGGCTCCCCACGTGGACATCCTCCAGGTGGGGGCGAGAAACATGCAGAATTTCAGCCTTCTCAAGGTACTCGGCCGGCTGGACAGGCCCGTGCTCCTGAAGCGGGGCATGGCCGCCACGGTAGAGGAATGGCTCCAGGCAGCGGAGTACATCCTCGCGGGAGGCAACGACCGGGTCATCCTGTGCGAACGGGGCATCCGGAGCTTTGATCAGAACACCCGGAACACCCTGGACCTCGGGGTTATCCCCCTGCTCAAGTCCCTGACCCACCTCCCCGTGGTCGCGGACCCGAGCCATGCCACAGGCCGGAGAGACCTGGTGCTCCCCATGAGCCTCGCCGCCATCGCCGCAGGCGCCGACGGCCTGCTCGTGGAAGTTCACTGCGACCCCGGGGCCGCCCTCTGCGACGGCCCCCAGTCCCTCGACCCGGAAGAGTTTTCCCGTCTCATGACGGCGGCGAAAAGAATCATGGAAGCGGTCCGGGAGGAGGGAACTCCGTGGGAAAGAATGCTCGCCAGGTAACCGTCCGGACGGAAACCGGGGAGCAGGGAGACATCCGCCTCCGGTGCGGCTCCTTTCCCACCGGTGTCGTCGTCGGCCGGGGACTCCTCCCCAGGCTGAACTCCCTGACCGGACGGGATGAATGCCCCTTCGTAGTGGCCGATGAGATCACCGGGCCCCTTTTCGGAGACTATCCTGGAAAGAGAAAGGGCATGCATCTCCTCCCCCGGGGAGAAAAAGGGAAAAGCCTTTCCAGTATCGGCGGGATCTACGCGTCCCTCGCCGGATGCGGAATGGAGCGCACGGACACGATTCTCGCCCTGGGAGGAGGCGTCACGGGCGACGCGGCGGGCTTCGCGGCCGCCACCTGGATGCGGGGCATCCGGCTCATCCAGTGCCCCACCACCCTCCTCGCCCAGGCGGACAGCGCCATCGGCGGAAAGACAGGAGCGAATCTCCCGGAGGGGAAAAACCTCGTGGGGGCCTTCCATCCCGCCGAATGGGTCCTCTCGGACGTGGAATGCCTCCGCTCCCAGAAGGAGGAGGACTTCCGGCAGGGTCTCGCCGAAGCGGTGAAATACGGGGCGGGAGAGGACTGGCGCTTCCTTTCGTGGCTCGAGGAAAACGCAGGCCCCATCCTGAGGCGCGACTGCGGGGTTCTTCTCCGGCTTGTTTCGGAATGCTCAAGAATGAAACTGACGGTGGTCTCGGAGGACGAACGGGAGCAGACGGGCGCCCGGGCCCGTCTGAACCTCGGCCACACCGTGGGGCACGCCCTTGAGGCGGCCTCGGGGTTCGGCCGCTGGAAGCACGGCGACGCCGTGGCTGCGGGAATGATGGTCGCCGCGAGGCTGGCTCTCCGGCTCGGGGAGCTGCAGGAGAACACCGTCCGGAGAATCGGGAGACTGCTCCGTTCCTTCGGCCTTCCCCTGACGCCGGACATCCCCTGGGAAGAAACGGCTCCGTACCTGGCCATGGACAAAAAATTTACCGGAGGCTCCCCCCGGCTGGTAATCCCCGGAGAGGGAAAACCATGCCGCCTCAGGGACGACATCCCCCTTTCCCTCCTCCGGGAGGCCTACGAAGAAAGGATTGCCGCACTGGACGGAACATCCCTTTCCATGTACTCTTGAAAGAAGAAAGGAGGTGGAAAAATGGGCAAACTGACAGGAAAAAAACTGCTTCTCCTCGGTGAGCGGGACGGCGTTCCCGGACCCGCCATGGAGGCATGCCTGAAGGGGAGCGGCGCTTCCATCGAATTCTCCGTGACGGAGTGCTTTGTCTGAACCGCCGCCGGAGCGATGGACCTGCAGAATCAGCAGCGCATCAAGGATGCCGCTGAGAAATTCGGAGCGGAAAACGTCGTGGTCATCCTCGGTTCCTCCGACGCCGAAGGCGCGGAGATCTACGCGGAGACCGTAAGCAACGGCGATCCGACCTTTGCAGGTTCTCTCGCGGGAGTCTCGTTGGGACTCCCCGTGTACCATGTATTCGAACAGGATATTCGCGAAGAGTGCGACCCCGAAGAATGGGAAGCTCAGATCAGCATGATGGAAATGGTGCTCGACCCCGACGCCCTCGCGGCGGCGGTGAAGGGCATCCGCGAACAGTTCAGCAAGCACGCGCTCTGAGAGAGCGTAACAAGCCCCCGGAAATGAACAGTTCCCGATGCCGGTTTTTCACGGCTCAGGGGGCGCAGTTCATAACCGGGGGTTTATTTGTCTGAAAAACATTCTGATCAAAACAGCCTCACAATTCGTTTCGCCGGCCTACCACCTCCTCTTTTTCTCATTATGTTTGAAGGGAAAAAAAGTACTTTTTTTGCTACTCTTCAAGCATCGGCCATTGAAAATCGGCTTTAAAAATGTGTGATGCCTTCTGTTAAATATTTTCCAAGAAACTGCATTGATATTATCGTAAAATTTCCAGATAGTTTGGGTTTTTTTGCTATACTTCCCATGGTGTTTTAAAATATTTGTATTCGAGGTGCTGTTATGGAGTGCCCGGTAAGGGAAAGTATTGCTCACGTTCGTGAAAAAGACGGAGCGCGTCAGACCTTGGAGGAACATTTATTTGGAACGGCTTCCATAAGCAGAAAACACGCTGAAAAAATGGGCTTGGGCACCATGGGAGAACTGCAGGGATTACTCCATGACATAGGAAAAAACGGCTCGGAATTTCAGGCCTATCTGGCCTCCGCCGAAGGAATACTGGATCAGGATTGCGATGAGTATGTGGACGCGGCGCAACAGAAGGGGAAAATTGACCATTCTACTGCGGGAGCCCAATATCTTTGGAACACTATTCCCCACAAAGACTATGTGACGGCTTGCGCCGCTCAAATGTTAGCCCTGAGCATCGCATCCCACCATTCGGGTTTGATAGATTGCCTTGCCCCCGACGGCACCGATAACTTCACCAAGAGAATGAACAAACCGGACAGAAGTACCCATTTCTCCGAAGCCCTTGGAAAAATGCCTCGCCCCCTTGCCCAGAGGATACAGCAAATTCTCGACGGACCTGAACTTCACCGGGAGTTCAAAAATCACCTCTCCTCCGTTATCCAAAAAGAAAAAAGCCATGAGGCAGGAACCAACGACGAGAAGATGAAACTTGTATTATCCTTCAAGATCGGGCTCACCTTGCGCATGCTCTTCAGTTGCCTGATCGACGGAGACAGAACGGATACAGCCAATTTTGAAAAAGAGTGGGCAGCCTCCGAACGGCAGGAAGGAAACTATGTCTCCTGGAGCGTTCTGGCGGAACGTTTGGAACAATATCTCGATTCACTAAAAGGCAGCGGCCCCATCAACGAAAAAAGAAAGAAAGTCTCCGAAGAATGCCGCGCAGCAGCGGCAAGAAACAGCGGTTTTTTCACTCTTTCCGTCCCAACAGGGGGAGGAAAAACACTGGCCAGTCTCCGTTTCGCCCTTCATCACGCTCTCCGTTACGAGCATTCCCCCCAAAAGATTGATCGCATTCTTTATGTCATTCCCTACACTTCCATCATTGACCAGAACGCCCAAGTCGCCAGGGATATCCTTGAACCACCCCATGAGAGGAACCGGGTTGTCCTTGAGTGCCATTCGAACCTGCCGGAAGAGCGGGAGTCGTGGCGAAGCCGGCTGCTCACCGAGAATTGGGACGCCCCCGTAGTCTTCACGACGAGCGTTCAGTTCCTGGAGGCTCTGTTCGGCAGCGGAACCAGGAGTGTCCGGCGGATGCACCAGCTCGCAAATTCCATCCTCATCTTCGATGAGATTCAGACCCTCCCGGTCAGGACCGTGCATATGTTCTGCAATGCCCTGAATTTCCTCGCCGAGCACTGCGGAACCAGGGCCGTCCTCTGTACCGCCACACAACCTCTGCTGCACAAAGTGGACGGAAGGCTTGGATCCCTTCGCTGTTCGGAGAAGGACGAGATAGTGCAATGCGTGCCCGCCCTCTTCGAAGCCTTCCGCCGGGTTGACGTTTTCGACAGGACCCGCCCGAAAGGTTATACCGACGAGGAAATTGCTTCCCTTGCACTCGGTCAGCAGAAGAATTTCACCACGTGCCTTGTAGTGGTAAATACCACCGGAATGGCCCGAAGACTCTACGGAATGATAAAAGGTACGTTTTCCGAAACTGTTCATCTCAGTGCCGCCATGTGCCCCGCTCATCGGCGCGAAGTGCTGAAGCGGATAAGGAATTCCCTGGAAAAAAATCCGCAACTCCCCCTTATCTGCGTCTCCACCCAGGTCATCGAGGCCGGCGTGGATGTGGACTTCGGATCGGTTATCCGGTGCCTCGCAGGCATGGATTCCATGGCCCAGGCGGCGGGGCGGTGCAATCGTCACGGATTGCGGAAAAAGGGGCAGGTTCTTATCATCAACCCACGGGAGGATCCGATAGACAGACTCGTGGACATTAAAGTGGGCAGGGACGAGGCGCAAATTTTACTGCAGGAGATGAAGAACGAGGGGTGCGGCTCCGTCAATCTCCTCCACCCCGACGTCATGACCCGCTATTTTGAGCACTACTTTTTCAAACGCGCCGAAGACATGGCCTATCCTGTGACGGAACACAGAAACGATACCCTCCTGAACATGCTCTCGTCCAACACCATGGCGGCTGCAGGGTACCGTCCTCCTGCCGGCGGCTCTCACCAGATTCCTCTCAAACAGTCCTTCGCCTCTGCCGCCTCGCTTTTCCAGGCCATTGATGCCTCTACCAGGGGAGTGATCGTACCCTACGGCGAGGGCAGGGAAGTGATTACCGAGCTTTCCGGAAAAATAGACAATCCTGCCGGGGGAAAAGCTCTGCTGCGCCGGGCACAGCTCTTTGCCGTCAATGTCTATCCAAACATCTTCAACAAACTCATAAAAACGAACGCTGTTTACGAAATCAACGGACTGGGGGTGTGGGGCCTGAGGGAAGAATACTACAGCCAGGAGTTCGGTCTTGCTCATGAGGCCGTAACCCGACTTGAAACGGAGGTGCATTGATGAGGAACAGCATCGAGTTTCGCTTGTGGGGAAAATTCGCTTTGTTCACCGACCCCATAACAAAAGTGGGAGGGGAAAAATGTACCTACCACATCCCGACCTACGAGGCACTGGAAGGTATTGCCCGATCCATTTACTGGAAGCCCACCTTCAACTGGTACATTGATGCCGTCAGGGTGATGCGACCCATACGTACCCAGAGCAAGGGGGTTAAGCCCCTGGATTATACCGCCGGGGGAAACTTTCTCTCGATGTATACATACCTCTCCGATGTGGAGTACCAGGTCCGGGCTCATTTTGAATGGAATACCCTCCTTCCGGAACTGGAAGGGGACCGCAACGAAGGAAAACACTTCGAGATCGCCAGGCGAATGCTGGAGCGAGGCGGCCGCAGGGATATCTTTCTTGGAACGAGAGAGTGCCAGGGATATGCTGAACCCTGTGCCTTCAATTCAGGGGAAGGAACGTACGACAATAGCGGAGAAATCGCTTACGGCTTGATGTTTCACAGCTTCAGCTACCCTGAGGAGTCAGGAAAAGAGGAACTCCACAGCCGGTTCTGGTTCGCCGCGATGGTGGACGGGCGCATTGTCTTCCCCAGGCCGGAAGAATGTACCGTCACAAAGTTCGTACGTACCATGAAACCGACAAATTTCCGCCCAGGAATTTCATTTTCGGGCCTGGGAGAGGAGGGGCTCTTATGAGCTGGATGCAGCGGCTCTACGAGACATACGAGCTGGCCATGAAGCTCCCGGAACAGGGTGAGAATCCCCGTCCCATCCCTACAAGCCACATCTCCCAGCAAGCCTACATTGAGATCGTGCTCGACGAAAAGGGGCAGCTTCTGAACGCGTCGGTGGTGAACAAGGAAGACACCCTTCTTCCCGCAACGGAGGACTCAGCCACGCGATCAAGCGGAGGAGCCCCTCATCCCCTGTGCGACAAAATCCAGTATGTGGCTGCTGACTACCCGACATACGGCGGCATAAAACCATCCTACTTTGAGGACTTCAAGAGCGGATCGGAAAACAAATTAGGATATCGCTCCCTCCTTGTAAAGTGGCATGAGTTTTCTCGTCACCCGAAACTCAAGGCAATCAGGACCTTTATTGAGGAAGGGCGGGTGGTGGAACATCTCGTGGGACAGGGCGTTCTTCATCTGGATGAGAAGGGGAAACTTTGCACCTCATGGCCTGACGCCAAAACAATGCCCCCTCTCTTCAAACTGCTCACGAAAAAAAAAGAAGGAGATGACACTGTCCAGGACCAGGGAGATGCTATGGTGCGATGGAAGGTCCGACAACCCGGAGAATTGGAAGACCGAACCTGGAAAGACAAGACCCTCATCACCTCATGGCAAAAGTTTAACGAAACCCTCCAGGGTGAAAACGGATTATGCATGGTGACAGGAGAACTTCTTCCTCTTGGAACGAAGCATCCTGCGTCGATCCGTCACAGTGGAGACAAGGCAAAACTCATTTCCTCCAACGATACTACAGGTTATACCTTCCGTGGGCGCTTCACCGACGGAGGCCAGGCGTGCACGGTAGGATACGAAGTCTCCCAGAAGGCTCATAACGCCCTGAGATGGCTTATTCAACGCCAAGCCTTCAGGAACGAGGATCAGGTGATCGTGTCCTGGGAACCCTCCGGAAAACCCGTTCCTCCCATCGCCGCGAATTCGTTGGAGGCCTTTTTCGAGGAGGAAACCGGAGAATCCCTCGCTAACGGACAGACGGTCATCGGGGACATCGGCCAGGAGTATGCCCTCAGGCTGCGAAAGAAAATTGCCGGGTGGAGCGCCAAACTCGGCGACGCTGACAAGATCGTCGTTCTGGGCCTCGACTCCACTATCCCAGGGAAAGGACGAATGGCGATCACCCTCTACCGGGAGCTGAAAGGGTCCGAATTCCTCAGGAGGCTGGAGAACTGGCACTCCTCCTTTGCCTGGCCCCAGCGCTACAGCAAGGACATCCAGTTCGTCGGGGCTCCTTCACCCAAAGACATTGCGGACGCCGCCTTTGGGCGGCGAATCGATCCCAAGCTCAGCAAATCTACTGTCAACCGGATTCTCCCCTGTATCGTGGACGGAAGTCCCATCCCACGGGACCTGGTGAGGTCCGTCTGCATTAGGGCAAGCACGGGCAGGGCAGGGCTTGAATTCTGGGAATGGTTCAAGGTCCTGGGTATCGCGTGCGGACTATTCAAAGGCTCACACAAAGAAAGGGGATATTCCATGGCGCTCGAAACGGAAAGAAGAACCCGAGACTATTTGTATGGACGCCTTCTGGCGATAGCCGAGAATATCGAATCCCGTGCCCTCTTCCTGAGCGGCGAGAAAAGGGACACCAACGCCGCGAAACTTATGCAGCGTTTCTCGGAACGGCCGAATTCCACCTGGCTCCTGATACGGCAATCATTGACACCGTACATGACGCGATTGCAGAGCCAGCGGCCTTCCTTTCTGCATGTAATGAAGTCGCTGCTCGGGGAAGTCCACTCTATGTTTAACACAGAGGAATTCGTGGATGACAAACCCCTTTCGGGAGAATTTCTTCTGGGATATTACTGTCAGATAAAGGAATTGACGTCGAAGAAAGAAACCGATGCCCAGGGTCCGGATACAGATATAACAGTACAGGAGGAGGAGTAAGCCATGTCTCTCAGCAAAAAAATAGATTTCGCAGTGCTCTTGTTCGTTCGCAACGCCAACCCCAACGGCGATCCCCTGAATGGAAACCGGCCCCGAACCACCTACGAGGGATTGGGCGAGATGTCGGATGTGTGCATCAAGCGGAAGATACGGGACCGGCTGCTCGAGAACGGAATCAACATTTTCGTCCAGTCGGACGATCGAAAAATCGATGAATGTACATCCCTTAAAACCCGTGCCGAGGCAGTGCTCGGCAAGAAAATGGGCGGAAACGAAACAGTGAAAAAGGCCTGTGAAACATGGTTTGACGTACGGGCCTTCGGCCAGCTCTTCGCCTTCAAATCTGGGAAAAATGAAGATTCAGGAGTTTCCGTCCCCATCAGGGGTCCCGTCACAGTACAGTCGGCGTTTACCGTGGAACCCGTCAGCATCACTAGCACCCAGATCACCAAAAGCGTCAGCGGCGATGAAGGGAAGGACGGCAAACGGAGTTCTGACACCATGGGTATGAAACACCGGATCGACGACGGATATTACTACTTCTACGGCAGCATGAACCCGCAGCTTGCGGAAAAAACCGGCTTCAGCGACGAAGATGCGGAAACAATAAAAAAAATACTTCCCAGGCTCTTTGAAAACGATGCTTCTTCCGCCCGACCTGAAGGCAGCATGCGTGTCTGCAAAGTCTTCTGGTGGGAACACAACTGCAAATCCGGGCAATACTCATCGGCCAGGGTTCACAATTCCATCAGGTTCAAGGGTGATGGTACATACGAGGAGCAACGGCTCAGCAATCTGACGCCGGAAATACTTGAGGGTTTTTAATTCTTCATGTATTTGGAAGAAGATCTTCTTCCCATTTCCGGCCTCCAACATTTGAACTTTTGCGAACGCCAGTGGGCATTGATCCACATGGAGCAGGAATGGGCGGAGAACGTGCTGACCGTTGAAGGGAAGCAACTTCACCTGCACGTCCACGAATCGGGAACCGAATCTCGGGGGCCTGTTCGACTGGTGCGGGGACTGCAGCTACGCTCACTTGAACTGGGGCTTTTCGGGGTGGCCGATCTCGTGGAATTCCACAGCACTTCTTCGGGACAAATACCCTATCCTGTGGAGTACAAGAGGGGCCGGAAACGCTATGACCGTTCCGACGAACTCCAGCTCTGCGCCCAGGCCATGTGCCTCGAAGAAATGCTCCGGATAGCCGTTCCGGAAGGAGCGGTCTACTACGGACAACCCCGGAGGCGGCAACTGGTCAGCCTTGATGCCGTCCTGCGGGACGGAGTTCGCCGCCTGTGCGAAAGAGCAAGGCAACTCTATGAAGAAAAGCGCCTTCCTCCGCCGGTGCATGCACATCATTGCGAAAACTGTTCGCTGCTTTCCGTCTGCATGCCCGAACTCGGCGGAAAAGACCGTTCAAAAGCTTATGTGGACGATATCATCAGGAACATCGCCGAGGTAATATGATGAAAAGGATATTAAATACCCTTTTTGTTACCACCCAGGGTGCCTGGCTTTCCCAGGATGGAGAAAACGTGGTCGTTCATCTGGACAGGCAAACGTCCAAGAAATTTCCTCTCCACCTGTTCGAGTCAATTGTCTGTTTCGGCAGGGTCAACGCAACGGGTCCTCTCATGGGATTCTGCGGACGGAAGGGAATCCCCATATCCTTTCTCTCCGAAAACGGGCGTTTTCTTGCCCGTGTGGATGGCCCCGTGAGAGGAAACGTTCTGCTCCGTCGCCAGCAGTATCGGGTTGCGGACAACAATGAGGGGACTCTCTCCATTGCCAAGAGCGTCCTCATAGGCAAAATCGGCAACTCTAGGGCCGTGTTGATGCGGACTGCCAGGGATAACCCGGACAGAGATATGCATCCTTTGACCGATGCAGTTCGGTATCTGTCGGGGCAAGTTGAGGAGCTGAAACGGGTCGGAAATTTGGAAGCCATGAGAGGGCTGGAGGGAGATGCTGCTCAATGTTATTTCGGCGCCTTCGACAACATGATCCTGAACCAGAAAGAGTCCTTCCAATTCACAGGACGATCCAGAAGGCCTCCCCTGGACAGGGTAAACGCCATGCTTTCTTTTGTCTACTCCATGCTGGCCCACGACATAGCTTCCGCCCTCGAAGGCGTCGGCCTTGATCCCGCTGTGGGATTCCTCCACAAAGAACGACCGGGGCGGCCGAGCCTTGCCCTGGATATCATGGAGGAATTCCGCTCCTGGCTTGCTGACCGCCTTGTTCTGTCTCTCATCAACCTCAACCAGGTACGGGCCGACGGTTTCGTCATCACTGAAAGCGGAGCCGTTATTATGGACGAGGAAGTCCGAAAAACAGTCATATCGGCCTGGCAAAAAAGAAAACAGGACGAACTGACGCACCCATTCCTCGGGGAAAAAATACAGATAGGGCTTTTGCCACATATGCAGGCCAGGCTTCTGGCAAGGCATATCAGGGGCGAGCTTGAGGTTTATCCCCCCTATCAATGGAGGTAGGTGAGAGAAATGATGGTCCTCATAACCTACGACGTCAGCACAGAGAGCGAAGGCGGCAAGCGGCGCCTTCGCCGCGTCGCCAGACAGTGCGAAAACTTCGGACAACGGGTGCAGAACTCGGTTTTTGAGTGCCTGGTAACTCCGGCGCAATGGACAGACCTCAAGCACAAGCTGGAAAAAGAAATCGATCAAGAACATGACAGCCTGAGGTACTACTTCCTCGGTGCAAATTGGGAACGCCGGGTCGAGCATGTTGGAGCCAAAGAAACATATAACCCTCAGGGGCTTATAGTGCTTTGAAATTTTCCCGCGAAGGGGTAGTTAACAAGCACGAAAGACTGTCAAAAATGGCATAGTGACAGTAGGAATGCCAAGGCTCAGGCCTTTCCAGAAAAAACGTATTCGCGGACCGGACCTTGACAACTGCTAGGACTTTTTACGGAAGATAAAACCATAAAAAGGTATGCTTTTTTGCAGTTTCGCGGAACAAGAGGTCTAAACAATTGCGATAACAGCATTTGAAAAGGATACGGTCGCCCCCCATGCGGGGGCGTGAGTTGAAACAGATCCCTGCCCGCCCGACGATCGCCCCGATGGCGTCGCCCCCCATGCGGGGGCGTGAGTTGAAACATGTACAAAAAGGGCATGGGGATTCAGGAGATCCGGTCGCCCCCCATGCGGGGGCGTGAGTTGAAACGGAACTACGGCATGAGCATGACGAAAACCTTCACGTCGCCCCCCATGCGGGGGCGTGAGTTGAAACGACGCATGGGAGGGCGGCCGCCTGAAGATCCTGTCGCCCCCCATGCGGGGGCGTGAGTTGAAACTCCTTGTACTTGTGTCCTCCAGGGGCTCCTGAGGTCGCCCCCCATGCGGGGGCGTGAGTTGAAACTTGAGGGAGGTGGTGCAATACCCGAAGGTTTTTGTCGCCCCCCATGCGGGGGCGTGAGTTGAAACACGGCCATCGGTTCCCGTCTCGCGAAGTGGTGATGTCGCCCCCCATGCGGGGGCGTGAGTTGAAACCAACTGGTGCCGGAGGCTAGTCGTGTGACCCCGTCGCCCCCCATGCGGGGGCGTGAGTTGAAACAGGCTTGCTTCCAGCTTGTTCCCCAGGATCGTCGTCGCCCCCCATGCGGGGGCGTGAGTTGAAACTCGATGTGCAGATCGTAGATATCGAAAAAGTAGTCGCCCCCCATGCGGGGGCGTGAGTTGAAACCCACCTGGTGCACGCCCCTGGCGCGGTTGAACGTCGCCCCCCATGCGGGGGCGTGAGTTGAAACTCTCCGGGATGGCGACGGCGGCGTTCGCTGGCGTGGTCGCCCCCCATGCGGGGGCGTGAGTTGAAACTTCTGGAACCACTCCTCCGCCACATCGCCGAAAAGTCGCCCCCCATGCGGGGGCGTGAGTTGAAACCGCCCTGCGGTCGAAAATCAACTACGCGGCGAAGTCGCCCCCCATGCGGGGGCGTGAGTTGAAACGAGGAGCAACTGAACAAACTGAAGAGCGGCGTAAGTCGCCCCCCATGCGGGGGCGTGAGTTGAAACCGTATCCGGCCGGCCGTCGGCCAGATCTACGATGTCGCCCCCCATGCGGGGGCGTGAGTTGAAACAGATCCCTGCCCGCCCGACGATCGCCCCGATGGCGTCGCCCCCCATGCGGGGGCGTGAGTTGAAACG